>CAYGZI010000082.1:0-13741 GCA_964354245.1 uncultured Planctomycetaceae bacterium | reverse complement strand
GTCGGGGCGCACTACGACCACGTGGGCTACGGCCGCAGCGGAGGCGCCCTGGGCGAGGTCGGGATGATCCACCCCGGGGCCGACGACAACGCCAGCGGCACGGCCGGGGTCCTGGAGCTGGCCCGGGCCTTCGCCCGGCTGCCCCAAGCGCCGCGGCGGTCGATCCTCTTCGCCTTCTGGGACGCAGAAGAAAAAGGCATGCTCGGCTCCCGGCACTGGGTGGCCCATCCTACGGTCCCCCTGGATCGCGTGGTCCTCCTGGTCAACTTCGACATGATCGGCCGGCTCCGCAACGACCGGCTGACCCTCTTCGGCAGCCACAGCGGGTACGGTCTGCGCCGGCTGGCCAGCACGAACAACGAGCCGCCCCTGCCGATCGACTTCCGCCGCGCCGTCGTGCCCCAGGCCGACCACACTCCGTTCTACGAAAGCGACGTCCCCGTGCTGGTCTTCCACACCGGCATGCACCCGCAGTATCACCGGGCCAGCGACAGCGCGGCCCTGATTAACGCCCTGGGGATGCAGCGGGTGGTGCGGCTGGCGCTGGGCGTGGTCTGCGACGCGGCCAACCGCGACGCGCGGCCCCGCTTCCGCGAGGCGTCGCGCGGCGAGCCCGAGCAGCCGCCGACGGAAATCGTCCCGCTGCGGGCGGACAACGGCCGCCCATTTCGGGTCGGCGTCACCTGGCGCGTGGACGACGCGGAGCCGGGCACCGCGGTGGTGATCCGCGTCGCCCCCGATTCGCCGGCCGCGCGGGCGGGACTGAAGCCGGGCGACCGCATTTACCAGGTCGCCGGGCGGGATTTCGCCGACGACACGGAGCTGTTCACGCGGCTGACGACGTTGCCCGGACCGATCAAGCTGCTGGTCGAACGCGAGGGCCAGCTCCGCACGGTTGAGATTCATTTCGCCGCAGAAGCGCAGCGTCGCGCGGCGTGAGGAATGTTCCCCGGCACGCCACGCCGGGCAAGCCCGGCCGCTACGCCCTGAACCCTGAACCCTGACCCCTCCCATGTCCAAGATCGTCCGCTTTTCGGTCTCCCTGGAAGACGACCTCATGCGGCAATTCGACCGCTACTGCCGCGAAGAGCCGTATGCCACGCGCAGCGAGGCGGTGCGGCAGTTGATCCGGGACACGCTGACCCGCCGGGCCTGGGCCTCGGAGGCCCGTGAAGCGGCGGGAACGCTCACCCTGGTCTACGACCATCACCGGGCCCAACTCCGCGACCGGCTGCTGCAGCTCCAGCACGACCACACCGACCTGGTCATTGCCACCTTGCACGCCCATCTGTCGCACGACCTATGCCTGGAGGTGATCGTGCTTCGCGGGCCGGCGGAGCGGCTCCAGAAGATCGCTTCCCAATTAAGGGGCCTCAAAGGCGTCCACAAGGGGGAGCTGGTCATGGCCAGTGCCGGCCATTAGTCTGCCGGGGCATAAAGCCGCGACCGGCGGTCGCGCGGGCTCGCCGCGACCGTTGACCGGATCGGGCTCGGCGCGACCGTTGACCGGATCGGGCTCGGCGCGACCACCGGTCGCGGCTTTATGAATCGTGCAAGGCCGCCCAACCGCTCGACAGCCGCGCCTCCCGGTAATACAATATGACGTATCGTATTACCGGCTGGAGCCCGCCCCCATGCGTCGTGCGTTGGTCTGCACGTGGTTTGCCGCGATTGTCCCCTGCCTGGCAACCTGCGCCGATGCCCATTTCCTGGTGCTCCTCCCCACCGATGACGTGCTCTCCGCCCAACGGGTCAAGACGGCGGACCTTGAGATCCTGTTCACGCACCCCATGGAACAGGGGCCCGTCATGGAAATGGGCAAGCCGCATCGGTTCGGGATGCTCGCCGGCGGACAGCGATACGACCTAAGCGAGTTCCTCCGCCCCAAGAAAGTCCAAGGCAAGACCGCCTATTCCGCTTCCGTGCCCCTGAAGCGGCCGGGCGATTGCGTCTTCTTCATCGAGCCCTCGCCCTATTGGGAAGCCACGGAGGAGAAGCTCATCATCCATTACACCAAAGTCGTGGTCAACTTCGCGGGCGTGGAGCGGGGCTGGGACGCGATGGTGGGCTTTCCGGTCGAAATCGAGCCCCTCGTGCGGCCCTACGGCCTGTGGACCGGCAACACGTTCCGCGGCGTCGTGAAGCAGCACGGCAAGCCCGTGCCTTTCGCACAAATCGAGGTCGAGTACTACAACGAAGGCGGGCGGGTGAAACCGCCCAGCGACGCGTTCATCACGCAAGCCATCAAGGCCGATTCGGGCGGAGTCTTCTCCTACAGTATGCCGAAGGCGGGCTGGTGGGGATTTGCCGCTTTGGTCGATGGCCCTGAGAAGATGAGAAACCCCGCCGGCAAGCTCGTCAGCGTGGAGTTGGGCGGAGTGATTTGGGTCAAAACGGTGGACATGAAATAATGCACATTTACGAAAGCGCCTTGACGGTGTCGACGGCCGGGATCGGCGTGCTCGGGGCGGGGGCTGCCCTGGCCGCTGCCGGAACGGCGGTCGGGCTGCGCAAGATCGACTACGATCGCGTGCCCCAGGTGGCCCTGCTCAGTGCGGCGTTCTTCGTGGCCTCGCTGGTCCACGTGCCGATGGGCGTCACCTCGGTGCATTTGGTGTTGAACGGGTTGGTGGGGCTGCTCCTCGGATGGGCGGCCTTTCCGGCGATCCTCATCGCCCTTTTTCTGCAGGCCGTGTTCTTCGGGACCGGCGGCCTCCTGGCCCTGGGGGTCAATACAATGACGATGGCCGCCCCGGCGGTCGCCGTGGGCTGCCTGCTGAGCGGTGCGACGCGGGGCAAGAGCGAGGCCGCTGCCTTGGTCGCCGGTTTTGCCGCCGGGGCCATGGGAATCCTCCTCGGTTTGGTCCTCTGGGCTGCGGCGATGACCGCCGCGCGGCCCGAGTTCCAGACCTTCAGCCAGGCCGCCGTTGTGGCCCATTTGGGGCTGGCGGTGATCGAGGGCCTAGTGACGGCCAGCGCCGTGGCGTTCTTGCGCAAGGTCCGGCCGGAGCTGCTGGAGGCCCCGCTCGCGCCGGCCCGCTTGGAGATTTCCGATGCGTGACCACCGCGTAGGACGACTTTTCGACTCGTCCCACCGGAGGCCCGTAGGACGACTTTTCAAGTCGTCCTGCGTTGGGCCCCTGACGCTCGCACTGCTGAGCGTCTTCTCCGCGACCACCGCCCTGGCCCACCGGATCAACGTGGTCGCGCCCGTGCAAGGCAGCGCGATTGCCGGAGAGGCTTACTTCGTTGACGGCAGCCCGGCCCGCGGCGCCACCGTGACCGTGTTGGACCCTGCGGGTCAGACCCTCGGCCAGACCACCACCGACAGCGCGGGGCGTTTCTCGTTTCCGCTTCGTTTTCGCTGCGATCATCGCGTGGTGGTGGACGCGGGCGGCGGCCACGCGAAGACCGTCACCGTGTCTGCCGGCGAGATGCCCGGGACGCTGCCGGCCTGGGACGGCAAGGTCCCGGCATCGGACCAAGACGCGCCCACAACGGTATCAAGTGAGTCGGGGGGCGAGCTCGCGGCCCAACTGACGGCCCTCCAAGGGCAATTGGCCGAGCTGCGCAAAGAAGTAGCCCGATACGAGAACAAGGTCCGGCTGCACGACGTCCTCGGCGGAATCGGCTGCATCCTGGGCTTCATGGGGCTGGCGTTTTACTTTCTCGGCGTGCGGCGCAGGGAGAAGGCCGAATGCCGAAAGTCAAATGTCGAAGGAATGAACCAATGACGAAGCTCGAAAGGGCTTTCGCACGGCGTTTCTTCGGACTTCGAGCTTCGTCATTCCTTCGTCATTCTGATTTCGACATTCACCATGTCCAATACACCTCCGCACCGCGGAATCGACGGACATAGCCGCTGGCCGCTCGCGAGACTCGACCCGCGGGCGCGGATTGTGGCCGCCGTGGTCTTCTCGGTTTTCGTGGCCGCGGCGAACCGCTTTCCCACGCTCGGACTGGCCCTGGCCGCCGGGATCGCTGCGGCCCTTCTTGCCGGCTTGTCGTTGGGCGAGCTGCTGAAACGCCTGATGCCCCTGAATGTGTTCATGCTCTTCCTGATCGTGTTGGTGCCGCTGACCGAAGGCGGAATGCCGCTCGTTGAGCTGGGGCCGCTGAGCTTCTCCCACGAGGGGTTTCGCTTGGCCGTCCGGGTCGCCTTGAAGGGAAACGCGATCCTGGCCGCGCTGGCCGGGCTGTTGGGCACGCTGGACATCATCGCGGTGGGACATGCCTTGCACCACATGCACGTCCCCGACAAGCTCGCCCACCTGCTGCTCTTCACGGCCCGATACGTGGACGTGCTCCGGCGCGAGCGACGCCGGCTCGTCACCGCCATGCGGGTCCGCGGGTTCCGCCCGCGCATGGACCTTCACACGTATCGCGCCTACGGCCACCTGGTGGGTATGCTCCTGGTGCGGAGCCTGGACCGGGCGGAGCGGGTCCTGGCGGCGATGAAGTGCCGCGGGTTCCGCGGGCGGTTCTATCTGCTGGACCATTTTGCCTTCTCGCGGCACGACGCACTTTGGGCCGCGGCCGCGGCAGCGGTGCTCGCGGCTCTGGCGTCCGTGGAGTGGCTATGGCCGACTGGCTAGTCCGGCTCGACAACGTGAGCTTCTCCTACGCACCGGACCGGCCGGTGCTCGAAGGCTGCGGACTGCACTTGGCGCCCGGCGAGCGCGTCGGATTGATCGGCCCCACGGGAAGCGGCAAGACGACCCTCATGGCCCTGATCGTCGGGCTTGTGCGACCGGGCTCCGGGCAAGTCGAGGTCCTGGGGAAGGTCCGCACGCGCGAGGCCGATTTTCAGCAGATCCGCGGTCCGGTGGGACTCCTTTTCCAGGACGCCGACGACCAGCTTTTCTGCCCCACGGTGGCCGAAGATGTCGCCTTCGGACCACTCAATCTAGGAGTGTCTCGTACGGAAGTCCACCGCGTTGTTGCCGAGGTTCTCGAATCGCTCGGCCTGGCCGGCTATGAAGAGCGGATCACCTACAAACTCTCTGGGGGGGAGAAACGCTTGGTCGCTCTAGCCACGGTGCTCGCCATGCGGCCCGAGGTCCTTCTTTTGGACGAGCCGACCAGCGGCCTGGACGAGCCCTCAGCAGAACGGGTCACGTCGATTCTGGCCGGACTGCCGCAGGCCATGCTCATCGTGTCCCACGACCGGACGTTCCTCCGGTGCCTAGTGTCTCGGTGCCTGACCCTCAACGGCGGCAGGCTTTTGCCGACGGACCTCTAGGAAGCCTCCGGCTGGCCGCTCGGGGCGATCCCTTCTCTGCGGCATCGCTTCACGGGTCCGCGGCGGCCCCCGTCCAGCTTGCCTGGATGGAAAACTCGATGGGAATCGAGCGCCGGCGATGCTTCCAGCCGCCGATCCTCGTCACCGTCCAGGCAAGCTGGATGGACTCTGCTGGACTTGGCTTAGGTGTCATTTATTACACGATTTCAAGATGGACGGCCGGCGCGCTCCGGCCCGATAAGAGAAGCGGGGGATACCTGATCGTGCATCCCCCCATGGAAGTAGCAATCCCTAGCCCAGCGGCCTGGCTTCCCCGCGGAGCCGACGCCCGTAGGATTCTTGCAGAACCATGAAACACGCCCGCATCTTCCTACCGATCGTCGTTCTGGCACTGGCCGGCGCAGCAAGTGACGCGTTCGGTCAGGGCTACTCTGGGATCGTCGTCCAAGGGATGTTCGGCCCGAGGGTCATCGGCCGCACCCTTGAGCCGCCGCAGCGGCAATGGAGCGGCGGCATCAAGGTGTCGGAGGTGGGCGCATTCATGGGCATGGTGCGGCCTGAAGGGAGGCTGATGTTCAATTCGGCCCAGCAGTCCGGGCCGAAATTGGTCCGGTTTGGGGTACCGTTTTCGCGGGAACAGACCGGCGGAACGTCGCCTTTACAGGTTGCCCAGCCTGGGATGCCGCAACAGGCACCGGGGACGGAGCTGCCATGGGACCAACAGATGCTGCGATCCGGCGGATTGGTTCCCGCCAGTCCATCGCCGGCCCCGGGCCCAGCGCCAGCGCCTCAGGCCGCGCCACCCACGGGTGGATGGCCAGCACCCGGCGGAGTCCCGCCGGGGACAATATCGCCGGGGGTCACGTCCCGGCCCGCGCAGTGGATGCGCACGCCCGGACCCACCGGCACGCCTGGAGAAACGACCTCGCCGACCGGCGCTACCCCGGCCGCAGCGCCGCCGGTTGAGGTTCCGCGCATGGCATTGCCGCAGTTGAGCATGGGCTCCGGCCCGCTGCCGCCGGCAAGCGATGCCGGCGCGACGCTGACTTCGCTGCTGGAGCGATCCAGGCAGATCCAGAAGCGATCTCCCGTCAGCGTGACGGTGAGAGACTACACGGCGATCCTCCGCGGCCGGGTGGCCACGGAGCACGACCGCTCGCTGGCGGCGGCGCTGCTCCTTCTGGAGCCTGGCATCTGGCAGGTGCAGAACGAGCTGGTGGTGGAGTCGCCGCCGCCAGTCCCCCAGGGCGTCTCAGCCCGGTAGCGTAGTGCCACTGTCGATTCGAGGGCGCGCGACGCGGGCGCGATGAGGCGGCGCTTCGGGCGTCAAGCCGGGAAGCTCTCAGCTTTGGGGAACCACTGCTGTAGCGATCTCTTCAGCTTCTCGAAGCCCGGATCGGTGCATCGCCGGACGCTGACCCGCCCGGCCAGTTGTCCGTGGATGGAAGAAGACCACGGCAACCTGACCTCATAGAGCGCTGCCTGCATCGCCTCTTTGGGCCGACTTGGCTTCGCCGCGTCCGGCGAGAGGAATCCCCTCTGTCGCAGCCATGTGCGGAGATCGGGCTGACGCCCCGCCCAACCCAGTTGCACCTCCACCTCGGGCGAGTCACTCCAGACCCAGACCTCGAGTTCGGGGTCGAGCACGATCGCGGCGGATCGAGAACGCCAGCCATTGCGCTCCAAGAGGCCCTCGATCTCTTGCTCCAGTTCCGGGCGGGTCTCTTCGCGTCCGCATCCTTCACGATCCAAGACCACGATCGCGTGGGCGTGGGTTCGCACGTAGGACCTCAAGTAATGGTGCGGAGTCCGCACGCACCCCGGATCGTGCTCGGGATGCACGATGAACTCAGCATTGACAGGGCGAATCTCGAGGGCCTCGGGGCGCGCGAGGATGCCGCGCATGGCCATCTCGGAGCTCTTGTCCGCAGCAAGCACCACCAAGTCGTTTTGGGCTGGAACCTGGTTCATCCGAGCACGCCGGCTGCCAGGAGGCTTCCCAAAGTGGTCTCGCCGCGCCACTCCTTAAGTGCTGGATGCTCATCGCCGCGCACAATATCCGTGGCGCCTTCGTCCGTCTTCTTGAAGCATAGCACTTGTTCCGGCTCTGCCGCACTCAGGATGACCGGCGAATGCGTCGCCAAGAGAACCTGAGCGTCGTAGACCGAGGAGAGCGACTGGAACATCGTCGCAATCGCGCGGGGGTGGATTCCGTTTTCGGGCTCCTCGATAAGGTAGATCCCCTGCAACTCCGGAAGGTAGGCGGGGAGCGTCAGCGCCAAGAGCCGCAACGTTCCATCCGACGCCACCCATGAGGGAACTCTCAGGCCGTCCGCGTACCGGAGCACCAGGTAACGGTGCCTGTCTTCTTCCCGCTCGATCGTGTCGATGTCCGTCAAATCCGGCAACGCGGTCTGCAAATGGGCAATCCAGTTCCCGAAACGGTCCGTGAATCGCTTTCTGAAGTCCGCGACGACCCACGGGAGATTCGACCCGTCCGCTTTGAACCCCCGGATTTGGCCGGAGGGACTGGGACGCCGGATTAGCAGACTGTTGAGCACCAGGTTCTGGACACCCTCAATCAGCAGCTTCTTGAGCCAAGTCGCCACTGGAAATCGCGTTTCGTCTTCCGGCAAGTTACCAAGCGCCGATTTGTGAGGCCCGAGCTTGATCGAAGGAAACCAGCCCTTCCCCGACTCCTCCAAGACCTCCGAGTAGAAATTGTCGTTCCCCCCCGGGGCCTTGCTCAAAACGCGACGAATCTTCCCTCTCTTCTTCGGGGTGATGATCGTGCTTGGCGCGAAGACGTGGTCAGGGAAAAAGCCTCGCGGCTGGCGCGATGGGTCCGCCCATTGTTTGAAAAACGCGTACTCCTCCACAATGCCCACCCCGTCGGTCTGGGAACCCGCTCCTATGGCAACCTCGTAGCGAATCGTGTCGAAGGCCGGTGGAAGCTTGGGAAGCGGAAGCTTGGCGCGACGGTCCTCAGGAATGGCAACCTCAATCGCCAACTCGAACTTCTCCCCGGACCGGCCCCAGACCAAGTCCTGGAAGTTCTGCGTCCGCTCTCCGATTGCCGCCTCAGGGCCGTCGGCCACAAGTCGGCCCAGAAACGCGACCACGTCCAAAAAGGTCGTCTTGCCCGACGCATTAGGGCCGACCAGCACATGGAAAGGCCCGAGTGGCTGCCGAACGTATCGCAAACACCTGAAATTCAACGCTTCAATCAGGCGGATCATGGCATGGCTCGATGCGGACGCAATCCACTGGCCCCCAAGGGGATTTCTTCGTCACTCATGTATAGGACTTGGGGCCGAGTCTATCAAGGAGGGGTCCCCGCAGAAGCCCGCACAAGGCTCATCGAGTGCCTTCGACCGCTTTCCTCCCGGCCGCCAGGACCGCCAGGATCCGCTCCACGTCGAACACGCAGCCGCCCCACGTGCCGCCGCTCAGTTCTTGAAGGGCGGCCCAGAGCCGGGTCTCGTCCGGGAGCTGCGGGTCCGGGGAAAGGTCCGGGTGCGGGGAGCGGGCGGCAAGAACGCGGGCCCCTTCCTCCGGGCCGAACTCCCGCTCGGCGTCGCCGACCAGGTCCACGCTCCCTTCCAGACGCTTGCGGTCGATGATGATCCGGATGCGGTCGCCCTCGCGGACCTTGCCGATCGGCCCGCCGGCGAGGGCCTCGGGCCCGACCAGGCCGATGCAGGCCCCGGTGCTGACGCCGGAGAACCGGGCATCGGTAACAACGGCGACTTCATGGCCCCAGGAGAGGTAGCGGAGGGCCGAAGTGATCTGGAAGACCTCTTCCATGCCCGAGCCTAGCGGCCCGCGGCCCATCAAGACCAGCACGTCGCCCGGTTTCAGCGACCCGCCGCCTTGACCCTTGATCGCGGCAATGGCGTCGGTCTCGCGGCAGAAGACCCTGGCCGGGCCCGTCTTGCGGTACACGCCGTCGGGGTCGATCACTCGCGGGTCGATCGCCGTGCTCTTGATCGCCGAGCCCTGCGGCGCCAGGTTGCCGCGAGGGAAGCAGACGGTGCTGGTCACTCCGAGTTCTTCCGCCCGGCGGGGCGTGAGGATCACGTCGTCCGGGGCCACGCCGTCGGACTCCCGCAAACGCCGTCGCAGGGCCTCGCGCCGCGGCGAACGCTCCCACCAGCGGAGCACCTCGCCCAGCGGCTGCCCGGCGACCGTGAGCACGCGCAAGTCCAACAGGTCCATCTCGCGGAGCCGCAGCATGACCTCCGGGACGCCGCCGGCCAGATATGCGCGGATCGTCGGGTGGTTGACCGGCCCGTTGGGCAGGACGTCCACCAGGCGCGGCACGCGGCGGTTCACTTCGGTCCAGTCCTCGATGCTGGGGCGCCGCAGTCCGGCGGCGTGGGCGATTGCGGGGAGGTGCAGAAGCAGGTTCGTCGAGCCGCCGAAGGCCGCATGGACGGCCATCGCATTGCGGACCGCCGAGTCGCAGAGGATGTCGGCGACGGCGATCCCCGCGGCGGCCAACGCCATGACGGCCTTCGCGCTCCGCCGGGCCACATCCAGCCAGATCGGTTGCCCGGACGGGGCCAGTGCCGAGTGCGGCAGAGCCAGACCCAGGGCCTCGCCGACCACCTGGGCGCTGGCGGCCGTGCCCAGGAAATGACAGCCCCCGCCCGGCGACGCACATACCCGGCAGCCCAAGACCGACGCATCCTCCAGGCTCAACTCGCCGCGGGCGAACCGGGCCCCGATCGACTGGATCTTGCCGGTGTCTTCGCCTTGGGTGGGCGGAAGCGTGACCCCGCCCGGGATCAGCACGCACGGCAGGCGCCGAAGTCTTGCCAGGGCCATCATCATTGCCGGGAGCCCTTTGTCGCAGGTGGCCACGCCGAGCACGCCGCGGGCATTCGGGATCGAGCGGACCTGGCGGCGGAAGATGCTCGCCGCGTCGTTGCGGTAGGCGAGGCTGTCGAACATGCCCGGCGTGCCTTGGGTGCGGCCGTCGCATGGGTCCGTGCAGTGGGCGGCATAAGGAACGGCCCCGGACTCGCGCAACTGGTCCGCGGCCGCCGCAATTGCCAGCCCGAGCTCGAAGTGCCCGGTGTGATAGCCCAGCGCGATGGGCCGGCCGCTCTCGGCCCGCAGGCCGCCGAGATTGCTCAGGATCACATACTGCGGCCCGGCCAGTGCCGAAGGGTCCCAGCCCATTCCGGCGTCCTCGCTCATGCCGAAGGCATCGCCGCTGGGCCGGTCGCGGAGCAGTTGGGCGGTCAGCGGGAGTTTGCCTTGCGGGCCGGGGGCGTGGGTAGTGACTTCGTAAAGCGACGGGTCGTTTGAATCGAGAGGCGTCCCGCCATCTGCGGGAAATTTGATGCTGGACGGATTCACGTTATCTTCCTGGGCCGTTCGGTGAACACAGTAGGTTATGCTTCAGCATAACGCGCCGTTGCTCCGGTGTCCCCCGTCGTCTCTCGCCTGGGCTGCGTTATGCTGAAGCATAACCTACGCGGGCTTGTGGCACAGCCGCCCTCGGCTGTGGTCCAGACCGGACAGCCGAGGGCGGCTGTCCCACACTACCGATTGCGCCAAACGATCCATGCCAGGACCCCCACGAGGGCGCCGCCGAGGTGGGCCAGCGAAGAGACCTGGCTGAGCCCCTCGATCTGCACGGCGGCCCCAAGGAACTGAAGGAAGATCCAAAGCGTCAAGGCCACGTAGGCCGGGACGCGGAGCCAGTAGAGCCAGCGGAGGAAAAACGCCAGTTGCGCGCGGGGGAACTGGAGGGCGTAGAAGACGATCACCCCGGAGATTCCACCGCTTGCGCCAACCGAAGGCACGTCGCCGCGCGGCTCCAAGAGCATGTGCGCAAGATCGCCGCAGAAGGTCGCCAATACCAACAGGGCCAGGTAGCGCCAGCGCCCCAGGTACTCCTCCACGTTGTCGCCGAAGATCAGGAGGAAGTAGGCATTGGCCAGCAGGTGGAACCATCCGCCGTGGAGGAAGAAGCCCGTTAGCCAGGTCGCCCCTCCGTGGCGATACGCCTGATCCGGAATGAAGCCCCACGCTTCGATCACCGCCTCCAGGTTTTGGAAGGTGAGGAGATAGAACAGGACCAGCAGCGCCCCCAGCCCCCACGTGACCCACGGGATCGACTGGACCGGCTCCACTTCGATCTCGACGGGGAAACCGAAGACCGCCGGGATCCACTTCCATGCCTCCTCGGGAGGCTCCCCCTCGACCGTCCCGCCCTCCGGCGTCTCGTATTTCGCCATCTCGGCGCGTCGCTTGATTTGAGCGACCGCGATCTTCTCGCGGGCCTCCAGCGGGAGGGCATGTTCCGGCTTGGGCTTCTCGGCCACCACCGGGAGCTGCTCGGACTCCTTGGAATCGAACCACACGAACCGGCAATCGCTGCACAAGTCCAGGCGCAGCTCGCGCCCATCGACCGGAAGGGGGATTTCCCGCATCCAGCGGTTGCAGACCGGGCATTTCTTGCCCCCGGCTCCCGCCTTTTTCATTCCCCGGAGCCAAAGGGCCTTGGCAGTCCTTTCGCCGGCCCAACGGCGGACCACGGCCATGCCCACCGCCCGGCCGCCGCACCGCGGGCAGACAAACAGGATGCCCTTGGGCCCGGTGAAGCGGACCAGGCGCTGGCGGCAATTCGGGCAGGTGAACATGGCTCGGCCCCCGTGGTTTCCTTGGACCAGGATAGCCCGGCAGACTTGCCCGTGCAAGATTGCGACAAAAGGGGACCGGCGGACAAAAGGGGACTGGCTCCGAGTCCCCGAAGTGCCTGTCCCCTTTTGTCCGGGCCCTTCTTTCGCCCTGGTGCAAGGCGTATACTATTTCTCGCTGCGGGGCTGCTTAACCGGCTCAACCCGAATTCCCCTTTCAGGAAGGACCGACGCGATGAAAGGCAACGAGAAAGTCATCCAGAAGCTGGACCAGCTCCTGGCCGACGAGCTGACGGCCATCAGCCAGTACATGGTCCACTCCGAGATGTGCGCCAACTGGGGCTACGACCGCTTGCACGAGAAGATCGAGAAACGGGCGATCCAGGAGATGAAGCACGCGGAGAAGCTGATCGCCCGGATCATCTTCCTGGAGGGCTCGCCCACGGTGAGCAAGCTCAACCCGATACGCATCGGCCCGGACGTGCCCAAGCAGTTCGAAGCCGATCTGGCCGCCGAGATGGGCGCGATCCGCGCGTACAACGAGGGGATCCACCTGGCCGACGAGCTGGGCGACGCCGTCAGCCGCACGCTCCTCGAGGGGATCCTCAAGGAGGAAGACGAGCACGTCGATTGGCTGGAAGAGCAGCTCGACCAGATCGCCCAGATGGGGCTGGCGATGTACCTGTCGGTGCAGACGGAAGAGTGAGTACTGAGTACCCAGTACTTAGTGCTCAGCCAGACGGGCTGTGGCTGCGCGCGAGCCTGCTGGCTCTAACACAGGGGGCCTTGTATGAGTGCAGGTCACGGGGGCTTGCCGAACCGTTCGGCCCAGTCCCTAATCCCGCGCTACCCGTGTGTTCCCAGTGGGCGCCTCTTCGGCAGCCGTGGAAAGAAGTTGGCGTATCGACTCCCGGGCTCTTGCGGAGGGAAGTTGAGTCTCTTCTTTTGGGGTTGCATGTCTTTTGCGTACACGGGGTGCGCAGCCGGAGGATTGATGGCCCGCCCCGGTCTGTTGCTGGCCGTGTTGTGGATAGCCCTCTTTGGGCTGGGCGGGATTGTCTCGGTCTGCATGTTTGCACGACGCTTGTCGGCGCAGATTGGGATTGGGAAGATCACGGTGGAGGTCTCAGAGCATCCGCTATACCCTGGGAAGACATTCCGCGCCCTGCTGCGCCGTTCCGGGCGCCGCAAGATGGTATGGCTGCAAGCCTCACTGCTCTGCGAGGAATGGTGCCGGCCCCTAGAAGAAAACAGTGATTCTGGCGGGGGAAGTACACGTGTTGTCTATACGAGGCGGCTTGCCGTACTCGAGGGGGCCGAGACGGATCCGGAGGCACGACAGAAAACGGAGTTTGAACTCCAAATCCCACCGCGCGCCATGCACTCCCTTGATGTTGATGATTACAGGCGATTGTTCGGCATAGGGCAGTTCGGTCTTGACTGGTATATCCTTGTCGAAGCGAAGTGCAGCGGTGCGGCCGACACCGGGCGATTTCCGGTCGTAGTCTACCCGCATGATTACGCGAAGGACCACGCATGACGATTCAGGTGTCTCCTGGAGAGCATCCGCCCTGCATCATCAGCTTCGACGAAGGCAGAACCAGCTATTCGCCGGGCGAGGTCCTTCGCGGCCAGTGCAGCCTTGATCCCAAGCTTGCGCCGCGCGTGGAACGACTCAACTTGTCGGTGCTGTGGGATGTTCGATTCAGGAGGCACGGCACTAGCGGAACGCACTACACGGTCCAGTTTCCGGCCGAGAAAGGCCGGACACTGGACCCGAATCAGGCATGGCGATTCGAGACGACACTCCCACCAAGCCCGCTGACCTATGAGGGTGTGATTCTGA
>CAYGZI010000081.1:0-13801 GCA_964354245.1 uncultured Planctomycetaceae bacterium | reverse complement strand
CGTCCTCGTAGTTCCAGGCGAAGATCGAGACGGGCGTGGGGTGGTTCTTCCACCAGCTTAGATCGACGCCGCGGCGGTCGAGCCCGCCATACGTCTCGCGCCCGATCGGCCAGTGGACGAACTCCTTCTTTCCGTGCTGCGTGCCGAACTCGGTGCTCGGCGGGAAGATGACCTGGTAATCCGCGTTGGCGTGTACCGCGACGTTGGAGAAATAGAGCATCGAGTGCGGCAGCGGCGTGCGGTTGAACAGCTTGACCGTGGCCTCCAGGTACGACTTGCCCGGATAGAGCGTCAGCCCCACGAGCCACTTCATGCGGTGCCGCAGCTCGATCTCGCCGAGCCAGACGGTCTTGCTGCCGTCGGCATTCCCAACGAGCCTGCAGTCCACGGGCATGAACGTCGAGGCCCGATGGTGGTGCGGAATGTTCCACTCGACGCCGCCGGAAATCCAGGCCCCGATCATACCGATCAAGGCCGGCTTGATCACGTGCTGGCGGTAGAAGAAGTCGTACTGGTTCGTCTTGTCCAGGCCAATGAAGATCCGCCCGCCCAGCTCGGGCAGCACGCAGAACTGGACGTACTCGTTTTCCAGCCAGACGGCCCGGTAGGACTTGTCCTTGCGCACGTCGGTCAGCTTGTCGAAGAGTGGGTACGGATAGACCGGCCCCTTGGCCCCCTGATAACTCCGCCCGCTATAGAAGATCGGGTTCTTGTCCGGGGCGCCGGGCTCGTAGGTGGGGATGACCAAGGTCTCTTCCCGCACCTGGACGGAGGACGGTCCGGGCGCGGCCATCGCGGCGGCTTGCAGCAGGGCGTATGCGGCCAACGCGATCACGAAGACGGGTTTGTAGCGTATCATGGTGGACCTCTGGCGGGCAAAAAAGGGCACGGTGGCGTGGCTACAGGCTATCCGATGCAGTGCTAAGCCGCAAGCGTTCTGCGTGGGCCTACTTGTACTGCGCCTTGCGGGCCTGGTCCAACCGGTCGCGATTCCGCAGGTACCGGTTGGTGGAGGCGATGAAGCTCTCGAAATGCCCGCGGATCTCCGCCTCCAGCTCGGCGCTGGTGCGGCGGTACGTGCCCGCCATGTCCAGGTCGCCGTGGCTCCAGGTGAGCGGGTGGATGAGGGCGTGGATGCGGTCCTCCGTGCCCAAGAGCTCGATCAGGCTCTTGCCGCGCCATTTGAAGCCGCTGTCCGAGACGTAGCAGACGTGCTGTACGAGGTAGTGGTTGTAGGCGTCGACGTAATGCTCGTTGAGCTTCTTCAGAAAGGTGCTGGAGGCGGGCTGGTGCTGAGAAACGGAAACGACCTTGACGCCCAGGATCTTCTCCAGCACGGCCGCGTCGCCGAGCACGCCCTCCAGCGGATCCATGCCGCGCTCCTCGAAGAAGCCCGTCTCGTAGTGCAGGCCCACTTCAAAGCCCATGCCGACGATCTCGCGCAGCGCGTCCCAGTGCGGCGGGGCGGCGGGGTTGTAGTAGGGCGCGTGCATGCGCACGTAGTAGGACGACTGCACGCCCAGCCGGTGCTCCAGCTCGGCCATTTTCACGCCGTGCCGCGGGGAAACGTCGAGGTCGTGGCGCAAGAGAAGGAAGCGATCGAGGCTCCGGCCCCCGTCTTTCAGTTGCGAGACCGCGGGAAAGGCGTAGCCCAGTTGCTTGGCCTTCACGAGCGTCGCTTCGTAAAGCTCCAGGGAGAACGTATCACTCGGGATGGAGTCAACCGCGTCGTCCGCAGCGGACATGGCACACCTCGCTCAGATCAGGTCGGGATGATAGCGCCAGGGGCCGGGCCCGCAGCGGATGCCGCGCTTGCGGAGAAACTCGCGGGCGGCATCCACGAACGCTCCGCCCGGACCGGCGACTCTCTTGGCCAGCAGATCCACGAGCGTACACCCGGGCGGCGGACCGGCATCTCCCGCGTCCAGCGTCCAGATAACCGACTCGTCGGCCGGGCCGAGAGCGGCTCCGGGGGCCGGATAGCGCTCCACGAAGAGGAGTTGAAACCGCTTGCCCGCCCGCGCCGCGGTGAATCCGCAGAGCGACGCAGGCGCGAGCGGCGCGACCTGGCATCCCTTCAGCGCCAGCAGCTCCTGGAACTCGCGGACCATGGTCTCGGCGATCTGCACCTGGCGCCGCCGGTCCGGCGGGCGCGCGGCCTCGCGCACCACGCGCGCCGGCACGCCAATGGCCAGCTTGCCCGCGGGAATCGACGAGATCACGTAGGAATTGGAGCCGACGATGGCGAACCGGCCTATCCGCGACCCGGCGTAGACCGTACACTGCAAGCCCACCTGGGAGCCGTCCTCCAGCACGATGGGGGCAAAGCGGTTCTCGTAGCCCTCCAGGACCGAATGGCCGATGTTGTGCGTGACGAGCATCGAGCGCTGGGTGAGGAAGACCTTCTGACCGATGAGCACGGGCCGGCAGATGTTGATGAAGACGTCGTCGCCGATATAGGCCAAATCGCCGACGCACAACAGCGCCCAGGGATCGGCGTGTCCGCCGCCGCCGATCTGGACGTTGCTGCCGCCAAAGACGTTTTCGCCCAGCACCACCGTGCCGCCGCGCACGGACAGGTTGGCGCGGAAGCTCGTCAAGGCCCCGGCCACAAAGCGCTCGCGGCAGAGCACGAGCCCGTTTTCGCCGATGCTCGCCCCGTCGCCGAGCCGGATTTGCGGCGCAACGATCGCCGTTCCCGGCCCGAGCGAGACGCCGTTGCCGATTTCCGCCCCGTGCCGGCGATAGGCCGCGCACTTCTCCGCGGACGAAAGCTGCCCGAAGACGCTGAGGTTGGCGCGGAGGTAGTCGAGCCATTGGGGATCGACCCTGCCGCGGTCCACCTCGCCCAGCGCCGCCGGGAGGGTCACGCCGGCAAGCGATATGCCCCGAAGCGCGAAGTGCGGCGGCGCGCCTTCGGCCCCGGCCCCCGACAATTGGTCGAGGTGCTTCTGCACATCTTGCTCGCGGACCATCCCGCGCCCGGCAAAGACCCGCGGATCGACCCCGTGCCGCTCGACGAGCTCGAGGGCCCGCTTGCTGAACCGGGTGCCCGGCGGCAGGGCGGCCGGCGCGGTCTGCGGCCCGGCGCCCGGTTCGCCCTCGACGCCCTCAGCGGGCGCGGGCGGCGCGACGGCGGCCTCCGCGGCGGCTGCGCCGGCATTGGCCCCGACGTAGCACACCACGCTCCCCACCGCTACGTCCTCGCCTGCGCAAACCTTGCGCCACACCCTGCCCGACGCGGGCGACGTCAGCTCGAAGGTGGCCTTGCTGGTCTCCACCTCCGCGAGGCCCTCGCCTTCGTGGACTTCCGCGCCCTCTTCCACGAGCCAGGCCACGAGCTTGACGGTCTCGTCGTTGACGTTCTCCAGCGGGATGCGGACCGGCATGGGCTCAGGCATCGTCGGCAACCTCCTTGATCGCCGCCAAGATCGAGCGCGGGTTGGGCAGCAGGTCGTTCTCCAACGGTCCGCACGAGGGAATGGGATGCTCCGGCGGCCCGAGCCGTCTGACGCGGTGCAGCGGGGCGCGCGACCGCTCGGCGATCTGTGCGATCAGCTCCGCGCCCAAGGCGGCAAAGCCCAGCCCCTCCTCCACCACCAACAGCCTGCCCGTGCCCTGGACCGACTCGATCGCCGGCCAGGGGTTGAGCGGATAGAGCTCAAGCGGGCAAATCACTTCCACGGCGATCTCCGCTTCCTCGAATGCCTCGACCATCGCCTGCTCCACGTAGGCCAACATCCCGCCGTAGCAGAAGACCGTCACTTGCGGGCGATCCAGGGAACGCAGCCGGACGGTGGGGTATTGCTCGTCGCTCTGCTGGAGCACAAAGCCCTCGGGCACTGCCGCACCCAGGCGCGCGGCATAGAGCACCTTGTTCTCGATCACGATCGTCGGCCGGTCGATGGTGGCCAGCAGCTCGTCGTAGACCGCGCCCGGATCGTAACGCCCGTGGAGCGCCAACATGCGGGTCTGGGGCAGGCCGAGGAAGTGTTTTTCGAGCGACTGGCTGTGGGTGGGGCCGTAGCCGCGCCGGCCACCCATCGGCGTGCGCACAACCAGCGGGACGCGCACCTGGCCGTTGTACATGTAGCGGAACTTCGAGGCGTGATTGATCAACTGGTCGGCGGCCAGCGCGAGGAAGTCGCCGAACATGATCTCGACCACGGGTAGGAGGCCCCCCAGGGCCAGGCCGTTGCCCAGGCCCACGATGGCGGCTTCGCTGATGGGCGTGTTGCGCACGCGCCCGGGAAACTCGTCGCTCAGCCCCTTGGTGACCTTGAACGCGCCGCCGTAGGGCGATTCGATATCTTCGCCGATCAGCACGATGCGCGGGTCTCGCTGCATGTTCCGCCGCAAGGCTTCCCGGATATGGACCACCACGCGCTCGTTGCCGGCGGGCACGGCCGCGGTCCAGCCCGGCCGGCGCGTCTCGGGCAACTCCTGGTCCGTTGCCGCGCCTTGGGTATAGGGCGCGGCGTCCGCCCGGGCCACGGCCGCATCGACCCTGGCCATGGCCCGCGATTGCATCTGGGCGGCTTCCCGCGGACTGGCGCCGCTGAAGAGCGTCAGCGGGTCTCTGGCCCAGTAGGAATCGACCTCGGCGCGGTCGCGGTCGTCGTCCCCCTTGGAATGGGCCATCAAGCGGTACGTGTCGACCTGGATGAACATGGGCCGCCCCTGCCGGCGCACTTGGCCGACGCACTCGGCAGCCAGCTCCACGAGGCCCTTCGGGTCCCAGGTGGAGCCTTGGCGCGTTGGGATATCGAAGGCGGCGGCCCGGGCCGCAATCTCGCCCGCCAGGGTCTGCTCCTGCGCGGTGCTTTGCGCGTAGCGGTTGTTTTCCAGCACCACCAAGAGCGGCAACTCCCATTTACTGGCCATGTTGAGCGCTTCGTAGACGGCGCCCTCGCCCAGCGTCCCGTCGCCGATGAAGACCACGGCGATGTTCTCCGACTGCCGGAGCTTCAACGAGAATGCCAGTCCGGCGGCCACGGGGACGATTCCGCCTTGAACCCCGTTGCTGAAGAAGCCGTGCCCGCGGTCGCAGAGGTGCTGGCTGCCGCCGCGCCCGCCGCAAACGCCGCTCTGCTTGCCCATGATCTCGGCCACCAGGCCGTCCACGTTGCCGGTCCGCGCGAGGAAATGCCCGTGACAGCGATGGTTGCTGAACACCAGATCGCCCGGCCGCAGCGCGCCGGCCACGGCCACTCCGACCCACTCCTGCCCGATGCAGGTGTGGACCGTGCCGAAGAGCTTTCCGGCGGCGAACAGGTCAAGAAGCCGCTGCTCGACCTCGCGAATGAGGATCGCCGCGGCATAGCCGTCCAGCATCGACTTCTCCACGGAGGGCTGGGACATGGGCAAACAGATTTCCACTATCCATTTTAGGCCAGGGTAGCGGCCGACGCAAGCCGACCGATTGCGGGCCGCCTCGGGCCGGCCTACAATAGGGCCGCACCGCCCCAAAACGAGGAGAACCGCAATGAAGAAACTCTTCCGTCTGTTGGTCGTCTTTTCCCTCACGGCCTCGGCTGCCGCGGCCTTCGCCATCGAGCCCGCCAATCCGAAGGCCAACGCCAAGGCCCGGGCCATCTTGAACTACCTGGAGAAGCTCCCCAGCCGGCCCGACAAACGGGTCCTCTCCGGCCAGTTCACCGACTCCGGGCAAAGCGCCAACCTCCGCTTGATGAGCGAGGCCCACGACAAGACCGGCCACTGGCCCGCGATCGTCGGCCTGGACTACGCCGATTTCCGCACCGGCGGATTGCACACGAAGACGGTCAACCGTTTCGCCACGGAATACTGGAAGCAGGGCGGGCTGGTCACGATCAGCGCCCATCTCTATAACCCCGCTCGCGCGGGCGGCGGCGGGCTGCGCGACCAAGGCGTCGATCTGAACAAGCTCCTTACGCCTGGCGACGAAGCCCATGTCCGCTGGATGCAGGAACTGGACATCATGGCCGCCGGGCTTCAGGAGTTGCAGCAGAGCGGCGTGGTCGTTCTCTGGCGGCCGTTCCACGAGATGAACGGCGGCTGGTTCTGGTGGGGCGCGAAGGACCCGGCCGCGTTCATCAAGCTCTGGCGCCACATGTTCGACTACTTCACCACGACCAAGAAGCTCGACAACCTCCTCTGGGTCTACGGCCCGAACCACGGCTCCAAGACCGCCGCCTACTACGCCGGCGACCGCTACGTGGACATCGTCGGCCTGGATGCCTATACCGACTTCGTGGACCCGGCCCACATCAAGGGCTACGATGAAGTCATCGCCCTGGGCAAACCGTTCGCCTTCACCGAGTTCGGCCCCCACGGCTCCCAGAATCCCCCCGGCGATTACGACTACCGGCGGTTCATCGACGGCATCACGAAGAACTTCCCGAAGACGACGTTCTTCCTGGCATGGCACGCGCGGTGGAGCATCGCCAGGAACAACAACGGCAAGGAGCTTTTGGAGCACCCCTGGGTCGTGAACCGGGGGGAGCTACCGGAGGACATATTCTCTGTCAAATGAAGGGACATTGAGAATTGCAAATTGCAAATTGACAACTGCAAATTGATCTGCAATTTGCAATCTTCGGTGCGCCAACAATGGTGTCTCTCCAAGAAAGGGCCATAACCATGAAAAGCGGCTTCTTGTGTCGAATCCTCGGCGGTGTGCTTCTCTTCGTCGTAGGCTTGGCGCCTTGCTCGACGAGTTGGGGCCAGGAGAAGGCCAAGGCGTGGCGAGGCACCATCACCATCCCCACCTACACCTGGGAAGACGACGTGAATCCCACGTTCTGGGCCCTCCAAGGCTCGGCCAAGTTCTCGACGACCCGCATGGGCGGGATCATCTATCCCTACACCATGCAGGACCACCTCTCGCGCACCAAGGTGGACCGCACCTACAAGGCCGTCTTTCTGGAGAACGAGTACCTCAAGGTCACGTGCCTGCCGGAGCTGGGCGGGCGCCTGCACTCGGTCTTCGACAAGACGACCGACCAGGAGATGTTCCACACCAACAAGGTCATCAAGCCCGGCATGATCGCCATGCGCGGGGCATGGATCTCCGGCGGCGTCGAGTGGAACAGCGGCCCGCACGGCCACACCGTCACTATCGTTTCGCCGGTCGATGTCTTCGAGGGCCAAAGCGAGGACGGCCCGGCATACATCGAGATCGCCAACACCGAGAAGATCTTCCGCACGCGATGGACGGTCCGTGTGACGCTCCACCCCGGCAAGGCATACTTGGACGAGCGGATCAGCATTACGAATCCCACCGACGGCATCCATCCGTACTACTTCTGGAATTGCACCGCGTTTCCCAACAAGCCCGGCACGCGGTTCATCTATCCCATGACGTTGGGCACGGACCATAGCGCGAGGGAATTCTTCACTTGGCCGATCCACAAGGGGAAGGACCTGACTTGGCTCAAGAACTACGAGATCTACACCTCGGTCTTCGCCTACCAGTGCGTGTACGACTTCTTCGGGGCCTACGACGTGGAGGCGGACCGGGGGATCGTCTCGGCAGCCAATCACTACAAGGTTCCCGGCAAGAAGGCCTGGACTTGGGGCGAGTGGGAGTTTGGCAAGACCGCCCAGAAGAACCTCACCGACGACGACGGCCCGTATATCGAAGTCCAAAGCGGCCCGCTGCCCACGCAATCCGACTACGGCCTCTTGGGCCCGCATGAAGAGGTCTCGTGGCAAGAGTATTGGTATCCCGTCCACGGGCTGCGCGACGGGTTTGAGTTTGCGACCAAGGACGTGGCAATTCAGACCTCGCGCAAGGACGGTCGACTGGAATTGCGATTGCTGGCTACGAGCAAGTTCCCTGGCGCGACGTGTGTTCTCACGCTCGACAGCCGAGAACCGTTGCGTAAGCAGATCGATCTTTCTCCGGCCGCGCCGCAGGTCGTCGCGCTCGCGGGCGCGGGCGACGCGCCCGTGCAGGTCACAGTCCACGATGCCACGGGGCAGTCGCTGGCATCCTTCACTACGCCGCTCCCGATCCCGAAGGTCTCGCCGCCCGATCCGAGCAAGTTCGCCGAGAAGCCGGACGACCAGTGTTCCGTCGAGGAGTTGTATTACAAGGGGCGGAAGTTCGACCGCGACACCAACCGCTTGAGAGCGCGGGAGTACTACGGAAAGGCTCTGGCCAAGGACCCCGGGCACGTGGCCTCGCTGCGGGCCCTGGCCGTGCTGGACGTGGAATCGGCGCTCTATCAGGACGCGGTCAAGCGACTGGAGAAGGCCGTCGAGCGCGACCCGGATGACGGCATGTCCTGGTACTTCCTGGGCGTGGCCAACCTTGGGCTTAAGAACAACCAAGAGGCCCTCCGCTGCGGTCATCGGGCCAGCCGATGCACTGGCACCGAGGGACTCGGATTCGATCTCGCGGGCCGCGCTATCTTGCGGATGAAAGAGAACCGCCGTGCCGAAGGCCTCTTTTTCGAGGCCAGCCGCGCAATGCCGTTCGAGCCGACGCGGCACACGCTCCTCGCCGGATGTGCCGGGCTCGATCGAAAGGGGGCCATAGAACTGGCAGAATTAATATCATCCACGGATCTCGTCATTCGCGCGGTGGCCGCGCTCCGGGATGACGCGGCAACGAAGAAGTTCGTGCAAGATGCGAGTCAGCATCTTGGCGAGCATCAGTTCGAAATGCTGGAAACGGTCCTGGTGTTCGCCGATGTTGGCCTGTACGAGGACGCGGCCAAGATTCTCTCTGCCGCGTGCGTGGAGGGAGTGCCGGACGCGGAGCTGAGACCGCTGCCGCTTTACTATCTGGCGTACTTCGCGTCGCAGCAGGGCTATGCGGCCGAGGCCAAAGAGTATCTCCAGCGGGCGGCGAAGATCGACAAGGACTTCGTCTTCCCCTCGCGCCCGGAAGAGGTGGAGATCCTCAAGTACGCCGCGGAGAAGAACCCCGGCGACGCGAATGCCCATCTGCACCTCGGGAACCTGTACGCCAATCTCGGCCGGCTCGACGAAGCGGTCCAAGAGTGGGAAAGGTGCATCGCCCTGGCGCCGGCAAAGGCCATGGCCCTGCGCAACCTTGGGCTCTTCGCGTGGGCCAAAGGCGACCTCGCCAAGGCCGAATCGCTCTACCGCAAGGCCGCCGCGGCCCGGCCGAGCGATCAGACCCTCTTCCGCGACATGGCCGACATCCTCATCGCTGCCGGCAAGCGGCCCGAGGCCATCCGGGTCATGGAGACCATGCCGTTGGGCGCGGGTCTGGAGACCCCGCCCAAACAGCGGATGCGGCGGGCGGAGATCACGATCGCCCTGGCGCAGGCGTATTGCGACGAAAAGCGGTGGGACGACGCGGTGAAGCTCTTGGAGTCAACGCCCTACTTCGTCAACTGGGAAGGGCAGGACGTCACCTGGCGCCTGTTCAACAGGGCCCACGTCGAGCGCGGCCGGCAGTTCTTCGACAAAAAGGACTATCAGGCGGCGCTAAAGGATTTCGAGGCCGCCTTGACCTATCCTGCGAACCTGAACGTCGGCCGCTCCAACCGACCCCCAGAGGCCGAGGCCCAATACTGGCGCGGCCGCGCCCTGCAAGCCCTCGGGCGCACCGACGAAGCCCGGGCCGCCTGGAAAGAAGGCGCCGCGGGCGCCGGAGGCGGAAGGGGCGGCAGGGGCTCTCAGGGCCAGAGCGAATACCGGGAATTGAGGACACTTTAGCCAGTTTGGCCAGGGCGGTGTCGGTCCGGCAACGCCGACCGAAGAGGCGGTACACTTCGTGCAGGGCTGGCGTCGGAAGTCCCGACTGCGTCGGATGATCTTCGGCTTCGGCAGATCCTCGACGCGGGTGATGCCTTCGCTGGCATCGGGCACATACTCGCCTGGTCCCGGCATGGCAATGCCCTCCTTGGCTCTCGTTTCCAGGCCGGAAATCCAGCACAATTGCCCTTGCGAGTCATCGGCAAAACCCGATATCCTTGCTAAAGTGTCCACTATCCGCGCCGAAAAGAAGAACCGTCGGCCGGCAAGCCTCAGATTCGAGCGGCAACCGAAAACCACAAACAGAAACTACGCCAACTGGAAAGCCTCAACCATGCGGCCTAAAATCCTTAACGGCGTTGGGTGAGGGGGTGACGGGGCGAAGGCATGACGCGGTCGGATTTGGCTCTTAACGGAAGTGAAAAATGAGAAGTGCGAAGTGCAAAGTGCAAATTGGGGGGAAATGGGTCCTTGCCGCCGGAGCGGACATGCCCAAAGGGAGTTCCCGTCGCGCGCGGTGCCGGCGGCCGCCGCTGCTGCCGCCAATTTGCACTTTGCACTTTGCACTCGTCACTTTTCACTTCCTGGTCGGCGCTGTTCTGCTTGAAACGGCGCCCGCCTTGGCAGCTCCCCCGCGGCTGCCGCTGCCGGAAGTAGGTTATGCTTCAGCATATCTCGACACGCACGTTATGCTGAAGCATAACCTACGTGGTCTCCCGCTGGCGCGCCCGGAAGAGGCGGGCATGGACCCGGCCAGGCTGGCCCGGATCGACGCCGTGGTGGACGAGGGGCTGCGGGCCAAGAACATGCCGGGCTGCGTGGTGGCCATCGGCCGGCAAGGCAAGTTGGTGCTCCTGAAGGCCTACGGCTATCGCCGGATTCTCCCGGAGCGCGCAGCCATGACCACCGATACGGTCTTCGACATGGCCTCGCTCACCAAGCCCGTGGCCACCGCCACGAGCGTGATGCTGCTGGTCGAGCAACGCAAGATCCGCGTGGAAGACGCGGCGGTAAAACACCTCCCCGAGTTCGGCCGAAACGGCAAAGAGGCAATCACCGTTCTGCAGCTCTTGACCCATCAGTCGGGCCTGGTGGCCGACAATCCGCTGGGCGACTACCGCGACGGGCCCGAGAAGGCATGGGAGCGGATCGCGGCCCTCAAGCCGCTGGCCGAGCCCGGCGCGAAGTTCATCTACTCCGACGTCAACTACATTGTCTTGGGCGAGTTGGTCAAACGGGTCTCGGGCAAGCGGCTCGACGAGTTCGCCCGCGAGCACATCTATGCCCCGCTGGGCATGATGGAGACCGGCTTCCTTCCGCCCGGAGGACTCAGCCGCCGCGCCGCTCCCACGGAAAGGCGGGACGGCAAGTGGATGTGCGGCGAAGTCCACGACCCCCGGGCTTACCTGCTGGGCGGAGTTGCCGGACACGCCGGGCTCTTCTCCACGGCCAGCGACCTGGCGGTCTACGCCCAGATGATGCTCGGGCGCGGCCAGTACGGCGGCGTGCGGGTTCTGGCCGCAGAGACGGTGGACCAGTTGACCGCGCCGCACCGAGTCCCGGGCGGACTCCGCGGACTGGGCTGGGACATGCGCACGGGCTACTCGTCCAACCGGGGCAAGACGTTCTCGCCGCGGGCCTTCGGGCATGGGGGATTCACGGGAACGGTGCTTTGGATCGATCCGCAGCACGAGCTTTTCGTGATCTTTCTGAGCAACCGGCTTCATCCGGACGGCAAGGGAGCGGTCAATCCGCTCGCGGGCCGGATCGGGACGATTGCGGTCGAGGCGATCGCGGGGAGACAGACTTCGGAAGTCTCCAAGCCTTCGGAAGTCTCCGCGAGACCGGCTGGGGCACGCTCCGCTTTGCCCCAGCCACCCTCGCCCGGGGTCACAAAGCCCGTTGTGCTCACCGGCATCGACGTGCTAAAACGCGACGGCTTTCGCGTCCTTCAGGGCCGCCGCGTGGGACTCGTGACCAATCACACCGGCGTCAGCCGTGAGGGCATCCGCACTGCGCGCCTGCTGAAGGAAGCCCCCGGCGTGCAACTGGTGGCCCTCTTCGCCCCCGAGCACGGCCCCGCCGGCCAGCTCGACGTGACCGGAATTCCCGACTCCCGCGACCAGGAAACGGGCGTTCCCATCTACAGCCTCTACGGCAAGACGAACAAGCCGACGTCGCAAATGCTCCAGGGCATCGACACGCTGGTTTACGACATTCAGGACGTCGGGGCCCGGTTCTACACCTACGTCACCACGATGGGCTATGCCATGCAGGCCGCGGCCAAGCACAAGCTCCGCTTCGTGGTCCTCGACCGGCCCAACCCGATCGGCGGCATCGGCCTGTCCGGGCCGGTGCTCGACCCGGGCCGCGAGTCGTTCGTCGCCTTCCACCAGATTCCTGTGCGTCACGGTATGACGGTCGGCGAGCTGGCCCGGATGTTCGACGATGAGCTTGGCCTGCACCTCGATCTGGTCGTGGTCAGGGTGGAAGGCTGGCGGCGGCAGGATTTATTTGACGCGACGGACTTGCGGTGGATCAACCCCTCGCCCAACATGCGGAGCCTTCGGGCGGCGATCCTCTATCCCGGGGTTTGCCTGCTGGAGCGGACGAACGTCTCGATGGGCCGCGGGACGGATACCCCGTTTGAACTCTTCGGGGCACCGTGGCTCGATGGCAAGCGTCTGGCCGACGAGTTGAGCCGCTCGGGCCTGGCGGGGGTCCGCTTCGAGCCGGTCGCGTTCACGCCCACGTCGAGCGTGTTCCAGGGGCAGCAGTGCGGCGGCGTGAGGATGGTGCTCTTCGACCGGGAGGCGGTCGAGCCGGTGCGCATGGGGATCGCGATCGCTTATCATCTGCGGCGGCTGTACCCGACCGCGTTTGAGGCCCGCAAGGTGGACGCGCTCTTGGGAAACAAGGCGGCGATTGAGGCGCTGCTGGGCGGCAAGAATGTCGCCGAGATCGAGGCGACCTGGCAGGCCGGGCTTGCGGAGTTCCAGAATCGCCGGGCGAAGTATCTCCTTTATCAGTAGGCCGGGCACTCCGTGACCGGCATCCGGCGTATTACAGAGTCCGTTCCGACTGACCCAAGACCCTAGGCCCGAACGAGAAGCCAGGAGCAAAACAGGCCGAAGAGGCCCGAAAGCGCGTAGAGTGGCCAGTCATGGTGGCCAGCCGCCTTGCCAAAGAGCATCACCGCGATGAAAACCACAATGAAGAACGCGACGGCTAGCTGTGCCCACAAGAAGCCCATGACACACGTGCCTGCCACGAACCCGCCGACACCGCCCTCATAGCCCACACCTTGCAGGGACGCGTTGTAGGCGCAAATTGCGATGCCGGGGAGACTCCCGAGCCAAAAACTCACGGCAGCCAACGCGGAGATGAGTGCAGCATCTGATGGTTTCGACATAAGGACACCTCGCGAATCAATTGGCTGACGATGCTCCATCGTTGGATTTCCACGTCCTATGCTCTAGCCCCTTCGGCGTGCCCACGAGCGGAATATAACGGTCCGAACGGTCCAGCCGACTCGCTGGATTGTCGCTTCAACATGCCCACGGCGAACGTGGGCATGGCACCCGCCCATCATGTGGGGCAGGTTGGCAACCTGCCCCACCCTTGCGTCACCGGAGATATGCTTCCCGGATCGAAGCGAGCTCGCGCAGTGCAGGCTTGGGGTGGCGCCGCAGGTCGAACAGCCCGCCGTGCGGGAAGGCGTGCGGCTGGAAGTCGCGGAGTTGGCTCCAGAAGACCCCTTGCACGCTTGCCTTGGCCAGCAAGAGGGGCACGTAGCGGCCCACCCACGCCTGCTGCGCAGCGGGGGTCCAAGCCCCGGTCAGCGGCGTCACGGGGCGCTGCGAGAGCGGGTCGAAGTCCGAGCGGCTCGGCACGGCGAGCGCCACCACGAGCGGAACGTCGAGGCAGCTCCAGTAGTCGATCTGCTGGCCGAAATCCACGAGGTCGCGGGGCAGCGTCCCCTCGGGCCAGTAGCCCAGATTGATCTCCAGGGCCAGCCCGGTGAGCCCCAGGCCCGCGCGGACCAGCGCGTCGGCAAAGTGGAGCGGCGCGAGGTCGAGCTGCTCGC
>CAYGZI010000080.1:0-13943 GCA_964354245.1 uncultured Planctomycetaceae bacterium | reverse complement strand
CGTGCGGGGCAGGGCAGGGCAGGGGGGGCGCGGAGCGGCCGTACGACAATAGCTTCGCGTTGTGACCGCAACGTCCCCTCACCCCCGGCCCCTCTCCCGAAACGGGAGAGGGGAGGCCGTGTTGGAGGACCGCGAGACCAATGGATTGTTGAGCGGGAGAACAGAACCATGCTGGAACCACAACTCGCCGAACCGCTGGCCGGCCAGGCGGCCGCCGATCTCGCCCTGTTGGATGCCGCGGATTGGTGGGTCATCGGCGCGTACCTGGTCGTGATCCTCGCCGTAGGCTGTCTGGCCTGGTGGCTACGTCGCCGCGGCTCCGAGGGGAGCGAGTACTTCCTGGCGGGCCGGTCCCTCACCTGGCCGATCATCGGCATGGCCCTCTTCTCCACGAACATCTCGTCGATTCACCTGGTGAGCCTGGCCCAGGCCGGGTACGACTCGGGGCTCGCCCGGGGGAATTTCGAGTGGATGGCCGCCTTCACGCTCATGATCTTGGCGCTCTGCTTCGCCCCGTTCTACATCCGGTCCGGGGTGACGACGCTCCCGGACTTCCTCCAGAAACGCTACTCGCGCGGACTGCGCGACTGGCTGGCCGTGGTGTCGATCCTCTCGGCGATCTTCATCCACCTGGGGTTTACGCTCTATACGGGGGCCCAGGTGCTCAAGGGCTTCGTTTCCTTTCCGGACTCGTGGCTTGCGGTCTGCGACGCGCAGACCTGGTGCATCATCCTTACGGCGGTGGTGACCGGGGTGTACACGATCGTGGGCGGGCTCTTGGCCGTGGTGCTCACCGAGTCGCTGCAAACGATCGTCCTGATCGCCGGGGCCGCCCTGCTCACCTGGTACGGCTACGCGGAGGTGGGCGGCTGGGGTCCGCTCCAGTCAACGCTGGCCGGAAAGGCGGAATACGCGGCCCACCTGACGCTGCTGCGGCCCGCGGACGATCCGTCGGGCCTGCCGTGGTACTCGATCGTGCTGGGCTATCCGGTGATCGGGATCTGGTACTGGTGTACGGATCAGACGATCGTGCAGCGGGTGCTGGGGGCCAAGAACGAGAACCACGCCCGGATCGGGCCGCTCTTTGCGGGATTCATCAAGATCCTGCCGGTGTTCATCTTCGTGCTGCCGGGGACGCTCTGCCTGGCCTCGATCATGCAGCAGAACATCCCCGCCTTGCCCTTGGACAAGCAGGGAAACCCCGACACGCTGCAAACCTACGTCCACATCATCAAGCACTGGCTGCCGCTGGGGCTGCGCGGGATCGTGATCGCGGCCCTTTTGGCGGCCCTGATGAGCACCGTCTCCGGGGCCCTGAACTCGATCGCCACGCTCTTCAGCTACGACCTGGTCAAGCGGTGGCGGCCCGAGGTCTCGGACCGCTCGCTGGTGCGGATCGGGCGCGCGGTGACGCTGGCGGCGATGGTGGCCGCCATTTTGTGGTCGCCTTGGCTGGAGCACTACCAGAGCGTGTTCGACGGGATCAACAAGATGATCGGCTACGTGGCGCCGCCGGTGACCGCGCTCTTCCTCTGGGGCGTGTTCTGGCGCCGCGCCTCGGCCACGGCGGCCTTGGCCACCGCCTGGGCCGGCACGCTCCTGGGCGTCGTCTGCTGCGTCTTCGAATGGTGCGGCGGCTTCCACTGGCTGAAGGAAACCTCCGGCATCGACGTCCCATTCATGCTGGTCCCGGTGTTCTTGTTCGTCGTTTGCTCGGCAATTCTGGTGGTCGTCTCGCTGGCCCGGCCGGAAAGGCTTTCGCCGGAGGGCGAGCGACTGGTGTGGAAGAAACCTTGGGACGCCCTGCGCGGGCCGTGGCGCGGGCTGGGGGACTTCCGCCTGATTGCGGCGGCGCTCTGTGCGGCGATGATCGGGCTTTACTGGTGGTTCGATTGACGCTCGTTCAGTCACGCCCCGAATTTACCACGGAGACACGGAGAGCACGGAGGAGAGAGCGGAAGGGGGCCGAAGAGTTGCGTCGAGGTCGTCGCGGCCGGCTTGGGGTTCGCCCAAAGGGCGCGCTTGCCGCCACCATAACCGTAACAGGACTGGCGCAGGACTCTCGCCCGTTCTTTCTTCTTCTCAGCGACCTCCGCGCCTCCGTGGTGATCCTCTTTCGACGTGCGAACTCTCGCTGCAAAGCTACTTGACGCGTAACACTTCCAGCGACTTCTCGAAGAACTCCCGCTCGCGCTGGAGCCCGTGGGCTTTACAGAACGCGGCCAGCCGCTCGTAGCGTTTGACCGGATCGGCCCCGGTGGCAAAGCAGAGCTTGGCCAGGCAGACCGGGCAGAGCCAGAGCGGGCAGCGGTCGGCCTCGGCCAGGTGGTTGCTGCCGCACATGTTGCACTCGTACAGCGTGCAGTGCTGCATGGAGAACATGTGCCCGGTCTCGTGCGTGCCGACCTTGATCGTGCGGAGCAGGAAGAGACGGAAGGCGGCGTCGCTTTCGTCGGGATTGCCATAACGATAGAGCGACCAGACGCCCACCCGATCCTCCAGCGACGCCTGGCCGAAGACGAAGTTCCAGCCCTCGCCCGGCCAGAGGTCCGAGGCCGTAAAGGCAATGTAGGCCACGGCGTCCTTGGGCAATCGCGGGGCGAGAACCTCCTCCAATACATAGGTCGAGAGGATCTGCGGGACCTTCCAGGCCGGGTGGACGCGGCGGGCCTTGGCCGGGATGAGCGAAAGCGGCAGGTCGTCGAGCACCTTGACGGGCAGGTTAAAGTACGCCTCCATGTACTCGGAGGTGAGGCGGATCACTTTGCGCTGCGTGCCGGTGAAGCTGCCCAGCGGCTGGACGTAGATCGTGCGGCGCTTCGAGTCAGGGCGCACGGGTTTGCTCCGCACGTACTCCTGGTAGCTTTGGCCCCGCTCATAATGCTGGTCGAGCCAGTCGCCCGGCGCGGGCCGGCCCAGCGGCTTATGGAGCGGCAGGAGCTTGCCGAACGGCTCCGGCAGCGGGGGCTCGGCCGGACGCTGCGCGGAACACGCGCTCAACATGATCGCGAATGAGGCGAATCCCAAGACGATCAGTTTGGCCTCTTTGAAAGCCATCGCACCGCTGCCTAAGAGAACTCGTTGAGCCACCGGATCTGGTTCTTCAGTTCTTCCGCCGACACTGAGTTGAGAAGCCGCAGGAGGCGGTGCATAAGGACGCGAATGGATTCCTCGGTCGACAGAACGATTCCCCAATGGTCTCTGCCTTTGAGGACATACGTCTCGTGGAGCTGAGAGAAGTCGCTCGCGTTGAAAGTGAGGATCGCCCGCTGCTCGGAAACGGCAAAGGCGAGCTGTGCGTCGTCATCGCTGGACAGAAGATCGGCGTCCCGAGAGGACACCACATCGAAGCCGTGCCGCCGCAACTGAGCGGCCAATCGCGGCGACAGGTGCTCGTTGAAGTAGAGCTTGGGCGGACTAGCGGGCGGCATGGGCGTGGCGTTCCAGCCAAAACTCGTAGCTGTTCCGTTCCCGGACCCGGTCCACTTCCTCCTTGTTGTCGTGGTAGTAAGCCAGGGCGCTGAAAACCTCTGCGGGAGTCAAATGATCCCAGTCTGCCAGGATCTCTTCCACGGACATGCCGACTTTGTAGTAGAAGCCCACGATGTGCCAGACCGCGATTCGCGTCCCCTCGACGACGGCTTCGCCTCCGCAGATGCCTTCGACTTTGACGACGTGGGGGTAGGCGGTGCGGGTTGTCTTCGCCGTGGTAGCCATGCCATGTCTTCCTTTCATGGTCCATTATAGGTGCGCCCTCGGTGGCCGGCAACGAGGGAACGAGGGAAGGACACACTGACACGGGCTATGATCGCACGATTGCCAGCACCTCTTCCAGGATGCGGCCGTTGGTGGCGATGCCTTGGCCGGAGTAGATGGTCGGGCGGCCTTGCCAGTCGGTGAACGTGCCGCCGGCCTCTTGAATGACGGGCTGGATGGCGGCCGCGTCCCAGAGGTTCATGATCGGATCGACCATCAACTCGGCCCGGCCCGTGGCCACCAGCAGGTATCCATAGCCGTCGCCCCAGGTGCGGGCCAACCGGGCGGCGGCCTGAAGACGGTAGTATACTTCGCGGCGGCCGATGGTATCGAAGTTGACGATCTCGCTGGTGAGAAAGAGCCCTTCGGCCAGTTGCGGGCAGTTCGAGACCCTCGCGGGGCGCGGCGCCTGCTTCCCGAGCGCGTACCAAGCCCCGCCGCCCTCGGCTGCATAGACGCACTCGTCCAGCGCCGGAATGAGGATCGCGCCGGCAACGCTGCGGCCGTCGTGCTCGATGGCGATGAGCGTCGAGTAGAGCGGCACGCCGTGGATGAACGACTTGGTGCCGTCGATGGGGTCGAGGATCCAGCGGAAGCCGCTGGCGCCCGGGCGCTCGGGGAGTTCCTCGCCGAGGATCCCGTCTTCGGGAAACGCCTCGGCGATGCGGCGGCGGAGGTGCTCTTCGGCCCGGCGGTCGGCAACGGTGACCGGGGAGTCGTCGCCCTTGCGCTCGACCTGAAGGTCGTCGCGGCGGAAGTGCTCCAGGGTGATTTGGCCGGCCTCGCGCCCGGCGTCCAGGGCGAGCTGCAGGCGCTTGTCATACTCCTCGGGATTCGATCGGCTTCGATTCATGGCTCGTCCAAACTCGGGCAGTGCCCCTACCGTTGAAAGATCGGCAAATAATTGTTCGGTACCCCGAGGATCAGGCAGGCCATGGCCGTGGCGAACTCGTTGGAGACCGACAGGTCCACCCACGAGCCGGCGGGCTGCTGGCGCGAGACGAGGTCGTCGCGGATGGCCGGGTACCAGCGGGCCCAGGGTTCGCCCCCCGCCTGCCACATGGCCAGGACGGCGTAGTAATGGCCGTAGAAGTAGTAAGCGTCGCGCCGCTCCACGCCGCGCTGGGGCAGATACTGCACGAGGTACTTCAGGCCGTTGGCCACTTCCGGCCCCTCGTCGAGTTCCTTGACGCCGGCGCAGTACAGACCGACGACGGCCGCGGCCGAGCGGGGAAAAGCGCTCGCGCTTTCGCCGACCGGAATCAGGATGTACTTGAAGCCGCCGTCGGGATTCTGGCACTTCTTGAGGTAGTCGATCGCGCGGTCGATCTTCTCCGGCGGCACGTAAATCCCCGCGTTCCTCGCCGCGCGCAGGGCCATCACCTGGCACACCGTGACCGAGACGTCGGCCTCGGCCCGGTGGGGAAAATAGCGCCACCCGCCCTGCTCGTTCTGGCAGTTGGCGATCAGCTCCACCGCCTTGCCGAGCTTGCCGCGCAGCTCCGGGCGCTGGGCCATGCCGTAGCACTCGGCCAGGAACATCGTGGCAAACCCGTGGCCGTACATCGGGCGGTCGCTGGGGTCGATGGGGCTCTTGATGTAGCCGCTCTCCTGGGTGTTCCTGAGGATGAAGTCGAGACACTTGTCGACCTCCGCGCCGTAGGGCCCACGGCCCGGAGTGCTCCCGGCCGACATCATCGCCATCCCGCACAAGGAGACCACGGCGACGTTCTTGCCGTAGGCCGACGTGCCCAGCGAGCCGTCTTCGTGCTGCCGGGAGGCAAGGAACGCCAGCCCGCGCTCGATCGCCCGGTCGGCCGCCGGAGTGACGAGTTTTCCCGCGGCCCGCTCCGGGCTCTCCTTGTCCGCCGCGCGCAGCGTCACAGGCAGGAGCGGCGCCGTGCAGGCGACGAGCACCAACAGGGCAGGGCAGGGGAGGGCAGGGGGGCGCATCGTTCAGTTGGCGTTTGGGCGTTCCGGTTGCTCGGCCAGGCGTTGGAAGTACTCTTCGAGCAGCCATTCGTACTTGGGCAAGAACTCCTCCGCCGGCGGAAACTGCGACATCTGCTCGCGCTGGCGCGGGGGGAGAGTGCCCCAGTAGTGCTCCAGCGCCAGACGGACTTGGGCAGCGTCGGGCCGCTTGGGCGTGCCCTCGGGGCCCTGGCCCGCGGCGGTCTTGGCCGGCCCCGTGCCCGGTTTGCCCGCCTCTTGGCCGGGCTTGGTCTTGGGCTGGCCGCCTTGCACGCCGGACACGACCTTTCGGGTCACGTCGCGGGGCCCACGCGGCTGGCCGGTCTGGTCGGAGGGTTTGACATCGGGCTTCTTCGAGGGCGGCCCGGGCTTGAGGGCCTCCAGCACCGACGCGAGCCGCGCAAGTGCGTTCCGTTGGAACTCTTGCGTAGGCCGGTCGATTTGGTGGCGATCGAGCCGCGCCGCGGCCAATCCCATGTCGCCGGCCGCCGCATCCAACGCCGGATGGAAGTCGTCGGCGCCGGGGAGCCGCCGCGAAAGGGACGCCGCGTCGGCTTCCAACCGGCGCTGCTCCCGGGCGAGTTCCTCCAAGGCCGGCTCCTCGCCTGGCGGAAGCGGCCGCTCTGCCTGCGGCGGCCCTTGTTGCGCTGCCTCCAGCCGGCGGGTCTCTTGGAGGGCCTTCTGCTGGCGGTCGCGGAGCCCCTCGATGCCTTGTTTGGCTTGTGCCTCTTGCTCCGCGGCCAGCTCCGTCCCGTTCTGCCGGGGCTTCCCGCCGGGCTGGCGCCGATTGGCGAGGATGTCGAGGACCTCGCGCAGATGGTCGGCAATTTCCTGCTGGTGGTCCGTGGCCTGGCTGATCCGGTTCTGCTCCAGCTCGGCGCCGGCCGCCTGCATTGCGGCGCCGACATTGAGCTGCCGGGCCCGGGCCAGGGCGTCGGCCAGGGTTTCCCCCTCCAGCGGATCGGTCGTGCGCAGGGGACCGACCGCCTGGTCCATCTGCTCCTGGATGGCCTCCAGGCGCCGGCCAAGCTCCCGCTGCTGGGAACCGGCGAGCCTCAGCTCGGCCACGGTCTCGGGCGGCAAGTCCTTCATCTCCTCGCCCCGCGTGCGCTGGCTCAGCTCGATGCTCCGGCGGGCCAGGTCTTCGTGCTCGCGGAGGAGCTGGGCCACGTCGCGATAGAAGCCGCGGAACCGGTCCCGCCGGCTCAGCTCGTCGCGCATGCGCTGGAGCGACTGGATCACCACGTCCTGCTGTTTGCCCGCGGCGGAGAGCGGCTTAACAATATCGGCTGCCGGCGGCTGTGGCCCGGCGTCCGGCTTGGCCGGGGCACGGTCTTTGGAGGCGGCCTGCTCCTCCAGACGAACCTGGGCGGCCTTGATTGCCGCGGTCAACTCCAGGTCCACCGTGGGCAAGGCCTCGCGGGCCAGGCGCTCGATCTGGGACAAGAGCGACTCCATCGCCCGCTGGATCTCGGGACTGTCGAGCTTGTTGTTCTCCAAATCGGCAAGAAGCCCGAGGACGTGCGCGGGCAGACCCTCGCTGCGGCTGGTCAAGAGGTGACGGACTTGGCGCTGGTTGCGCTCGGCGTTGGCGAGGTTGTCCGCGTCGGACTGGTCGGGGCGGCCCTTCTCCTGGAGAAGGATTTCCGAGGCCCGGACCTGCTCGCGGCCCTGACGCTGCACCGCCAGCACGCGGGACAGCTCCGCCAGGACGACGGACTGGCGCTCGGCGATCCGCTCGAGAAGCTCCTCGGGCGTGACGATGGTCAGGCGCCGGGGCGTGCTCTTGCCGGTTTGCGGCCGATGGTCGCTGGCAATGACCCAGAAAGTCACCTGTGTCCCGGGCGAGAGGACCGGCTTCTCTTCGGCCAAACAGAGCCGGTAAACCACGGTCCGCCGCTGGCCCGATTCGTCGCTGCCGGGCGGCGGATCGGCCTGCGCCTGGCCGGCGTCGGGGTGGGAGTAAAGCGGCTTCTTCGCGTCGGGTTGGCCGGGCTGGTCCGAGCGGCTCAGCTCCAACTCGATCGTCCGAATGCCCAGGTCGTCCCGCGCGGTCACGCGGATCGGGATCTCGGCCTGCGGAGTGGCAAAGAGGTTGCCGGCCGGCTCGTCGATGGTCACGGTGGGGGGCAGGTCGGGCAGGGCGACGATCTCGCCGTAGGGCGTTTCTTCGCTGCTCAGCCCGTCCACGTCGGTCAGCTCGAACCAGTAGGCGCCCGACTTCTCGACCACGAGCCCGTTGGCCGCATCGGCGGGGACTTGGAACGAGCCGTCGCTGCCCGTCAACCGGCCGGGAACCCGCGCCCCGCCTTCCAGGCACAGCACCGCCGTGGCCAAGGGCTTAGTGGCGATCGCCGTCATCTCCACGCGCGTCCCGACGATGGCCCGGATGTCCTTCTCCGGATACTCCGGCGCCCGGCGCGTATAGGCGGGCGGCAGGAGTTTGATCTTCAAGGACTTGACGGCCGGCGGATCGACCACGTCGACGGGCTGCCAGTCCATCGAGCGGTCGTCGCCGCCCTCGACGCGGAAGGAGAACCCCCGCGTGACGTTCTCGCGCTGGGCCACCATCATCCCGCCGACGAAATCCATCCTCTTCCTTTCGACCACCGGGCCGTCGGGGTTTTCAAAGCGATAGTAGATGAAGACCTCGGACGGGAGCCGGACGTCCTGGTCGGCCTCCACTACGGCGACGCGGAACGTATCGCCGCGATGGACCGGCCCGACGGGATTGCGGAGCACCAGGTGGTGGACCTGCGGCCAGGGGACGTCGCCCAGCGGATTGGCCAGCCGGGCCAGGGCGGTGCGCGAGCCCGAGGGGTCCAATCCCACCAGCGCCGCGCCGGCCAGCAGACACGCGGCGGCCAGCGCGGCGGCCCGCCACACCGGGCGGGGCCGCAGCGCGGTCCGGAAATCGAGCCCTTCGGCCACGGCGGTGGTCTGGTGGATCACGGCCCGGCGGAGCGTAGGCGAGCCCGCCGTCGGGTCCCGCTCCGACTGCCCGAGGAACTCCACGGCACTGGCCAGACCGTCGCCGAGTTGGAGAAACTTGCGCTGGAGCCGCAGGGCCAGTTCCAGGTCGCCCAGCCGGGCGGTGAGCCCCCGGTACAGAAAGCGATAGCCGGTCCAGCCCGTCACGGCGAGCACGGCCAGGGATGCCATCAGCCGCAGTCCGCGGTCCTGGAAGCGGAAGAGCCAATCGGCCAGCCCAACCGCCGCGACCGTCGCCACGATGCCGCTCGTGACCCAGCTCAGCGCGTAGAGGACCACCAACCGGCGGATGCGGCTCCGCAGGAGGGCGATCCGTTGCTGGAGCGGGTGGAGCATGGGAGGGGGCTAGGGGCTGGGGGCTAGGGTCCAGGGGCTATTGAGAACTGAAAAGTGAGAAATGAAAAGTGCAAAGTGAAGAGTGGGGGTTCGTTCGCCAATTTGCACTTTGCCCTTCTCACTTCTCATTTCTCACTGGCCCAATCGGGCTGCGACCGTGCTGCGTTAGGGGTTGGAGGTCAAGGTTCACGGACCAAGGACTCGTCAGAGTGAACAGAATACACTAGTCAGTTGGCGGGAGCGCCATTCATCAATCATCATTCATCATTCAGCATTCCTCCTTCATTCTACACCATCCCGCCGATCTTCCGCAGGACCCATTCGCCGACCAGCAGGATGAGCAGCGTCAAGACCATCGCCCCCGAGTTCCAGAGCGGCCACTCGTCCGGGGCGTCGACCGGGGCGCGATAGCCTTCCGGCAATTCATCCAGGAGCCGGTCGGCCGTGCGCAGGGTGTAGAACTGGCCTTTGGTTTGCCTGGCGGCCCGCTGCATGGCTTGCACGTCCATCTGCACCCGGTCGAACTCCCCGGGGGCGATCACTTCAAAGTTGTACGAAGGTGGCTCCCCCGGGAACGTCGGGGCGGCCAGAAACGCGTGGTAGGACCCGGCCCCCAGATCGCTCAGCACCGTCTCGAATACCCCGCCTCCCGCCAGGCTGCGGTGAAGCGGTACCTGCCGGGTCTGGTGCCCCTTGTGCTCCAGGGTGACGGTCACGCCGTCCTCCTTGCCCGGGGCCTGCCGCTCGTCGGCGAAACGCACCCACAAGCGCACGGGCTCGCCGCGCGCGTACCTGGGCTGATCCGCGGCGAGCTTCACCGAGCGGTCGCCCTGTTTGAGCTTGGAGCGGGCCAGGTAGCGGATGGTCTGGACCCAGTAGCGGGCGAAGTAGACGTCGCCAGCGCGATAGCGCCATCGCCAGGTCTCGTCCGTGGCGTGGAACAGGACCTTGCCGGCGCCGACGTACTGGATGAGGATCACGGGCAGGCGGCGGCCGTCGCGGGTCAGCAGGCCGGGATGATCGGCCTCGGCCAGGACCCGGGCGCCGCGCGTCAGATCGGGGGCCTCCAAGAGCCAATAGAGCGGCGGCAGCTTGTTCCAGACCTCGGCGCTCTGGTCGGGCGTGTCGCCCAGATACATCCCGGGGCTCGCCCGTCCAAGCTCGGTGGGCCGGACCCGAAACCCCTCGGCCAAGGGCCGGCCGGGACCGGGGGCGCGGGCCGTGGCCAGGTCGATCGGCAGGAGGCGTGCCAAGGGGGTGTTGCGCCAGGCGAGAGGCGTGTATTTGGGGCCGGCAATCACGATCAATGCCCCGCCGCTTTTCGGCTGTTGGACGAAATCGACGAGGCCCTGGATCATCGACGGCTCCAGCGTCTGGGGATTGGCGTCTCCCAGGATGATCACGTCGTATTGCGAGAGCGCTTCCTTCTGCACGGGGAAGCCGCCCTGGAGCACGGCCCGGTCCTGCTCCGAGTGCTTGAGGTCCGCGCTGTGCAGGACCACGTGCAGATCGATGGCTTTATCGGGGGTCTTGTCCGCCGCCTTGGCGCGAGCGGCGTCCTGCGGGTCGGCCCGGTCCAGTGCGCGGAGATAGCGGTACTCCCAGCTCGGGTCCGCTTGAACCAACAGGACGCGGACCCGCTTGTTGGTCGCGCGAACCGTCCGCTCCTGGCGGTTATTATCGGTCCGCAGCTCGCCTTCGAGCGGCTCGACCTCCAGCACGTAAGTGAACTCCCCTTCCTCCGTGGGCCGGTAGGGGAGGCGGACCTGCTGCGACTGGCCGTCCGGGCCCAGCGCGACGGCCGTCCGGGCCAAGTCCGCCTTCTGTCCCTGCCGGCGAAGCACGACCCGGGCCTGACGCCCCTGGTAGCCGGCCGAGGTGAGCTGGGCCTCGAAATAGACCACGTCGCCCGCGAACACTTCGTCGTCCACCAACAGATCGGTCATCTTCACGTCCCGCACCGGCCGCTCGTCGCCCATGCCGACCAGGTAGAGGGGCACGCCCTTGCGGGCCGCGTAGGCGGCGCCGTCGCCCAGCGGCGGCCCCTCCGTGTTGATCCCATCGGTGAGGATCACGACGGCGGCCGGCGTGCTGCCGCGAAGGTCGTCCAGGACTTTGCGCACGGCGGTGCCCAGCGGGCTGGTTTCGCCGTTGGGCCCGGCGGCCTTCAGCTCGGCGGCGATCTCCTCGGCCGTGGCGCCCGAGCCGGCGCGGAGACCGGTCAGGTAGACCACGCGCAGCCGGTAACGCTCCAGAAGCGCCGACAGCAGGGCCCCGTCGTTCTCGCTCAACAAGGTGCGGGCGAGGTCCCAACGCGCGAGCCCGCCGAAGCCCGCTTTGCGGACCCGCTCTTGGAGCGCGCTGCGGAGATTGTCGTCGTAGCGGTCGGCGACGGTCATGCTCCGCGAGTCGTCCACGATGAGCACCGCGTAAGGCAGACTCGTGGGCTGGACCACCAAGGTCAACTGGGCAAGCATCACCAGCACGAGGCCCACCACGATCAAGCGGACCGCCGCCAGCATCATCCGAAAGCGGCCGGTCGCCCGGCGGCTCTCTCTCCAGTACGTCGCCACCACCAGAACCGCCAGCAAGACGACCGCCACCAGCTTCAGCCACGGCGGCCAGCCCCACGACTGATCCAGCCACCAGGACGTGCCTTCCCCGGCCTCGGGCTGGATGCCGAGGAGTCGCTCGATCCAGGAGGGGAGGGGGGCGTTCATGGGGTGTGGTGTCCGAAGCGGCGGGCCAAGCAGGTCTCGGCGGCCAGGAGCACGAGCACCGCGTAGATCAATCCCTGCGACAGGTCCCTCGTCCGGCCGGCCTGGGCCGACGGCTCCTCATCCGAGTGCTGCCAGTGGGCGTAACCGGCGACCGTTGCTTCGGGCCAGACCCGACTTTGCAGCTCGTCCGGGCCGAGCGTGCTCAGGTCGCCTTCCGCGCTGTCCACGTTGACGGCATAGGTCTCGCTGCGGGAGAGAGGCGGCCCGAACTGGGCGACGTAGAACCCGCTCAGGTCGGTATCCGCGAAACTCCAGGCGGTGTCTTCGCCGACAGCGAGGAACAGCCCTTCGTGGCGGCGGCCGCTTGGCGTGCGAATGCTGAAGGACGGGTTGGAGATTGGCCCTACGGACGAGGACGAGTTGAAAACCCGTCCTACCGGCGCGGCCAAGGAGCCGCCCAAGGGCTCGCCGACCACTACGTTCCGCTGTTGGAGTTGACTTTCCAGGACGTAGGCCAGCATCTCGTGGACCAGCGGCAGAAAGCTCGGCCACTGCGGGAAGGGGGTCCACGCGCCGTCCCAGGACGCGTCGGCCGAGGTGGCGACCAAGATCACCCGGCCGCGGTGGACCGGCTCCTCGACGATCAGCGGATCGCCCCCCGACAGCGCTAAGGCGACCTGGGCCTTGGAGCCCTTGGGAACGATCAACGGGAAATGCCTGTAGACCGGCGTGGTCAGCAGCCCCGCCTTTTCGCGGCCGCGGAAGACCCGCACGATCAGGTGCTCGTAGCCCAACGGGTTGAGGCGGCCCTGGGCCTGGCCGCCTTCCGGCTGGCGGACGGCCGGGCCGAGCCGGGCGGGCAGGATGCGCACGCCGCACCCAGAGGGTACCCGGCCGGCGCCGCCGAGCTGCTGGTTGTAGTTCTCCGGCCGGACTCGATCGCCGAGAAAGAAAATCAGGTTTCCGCCTTCTCTCAGATAGGCATCCAGGGCCTTGGCCTCGCTGGCGGTGAACTGGGCCACATTGGACAGGATCGCGCAGTCGTAGTCGGCCAGGCGGTATTCCAGGAGCGCGCTTTCGGGTACGACCTCGGGACGAATCGAGGTGCGGCCCGCCCCGTCCCGCTGCGGCGCCAGGGCCGCGGCCAGGTATCCGGCCGCCCCGCCCGACGCCCCGCCCGAGGGCCGCCCCTCCACGCAAAGGACCCGTATCTGGTCCTTGACCGGAACGACCAGGAAGCGGCGGTTGTCGATCTCCAGCAGGTCGCGTGCGGTCCGGACCTCGATGGTGCGATCGCCGGCGCCCGGGAAGCGGCAGGAATACGACACCCAAGCCTCGGCGCCGGCCGGCAGCGCAATGGGCTTCTCTTGGACGCGGCTGCCGTCCACGAGCAGCTCGACCGGTTGCTGATTGCGGGCCCGGCGGCCGAAGTTCTTCAGGTCCGCGCGGATTTCGACGGGCTGTCCGGGCACGACCAGCGGCTCGGCGCAGCGCACGGCGGTCACGGCGACGTTCTCCGCGTCGTGCTGGCCCACGTCGATGATTCTCACGGCGGCCGATTTTGCCAGGCGCCGGCTCCGCTCGTGAAACTCGGCCTCCGCGGCCTTGTCCAGACGGCTGACGTCCCAAGTGACCCGCTGGAGGTCGGTGAGGAAGTAGACCTGGTGGCGGTCCAGGCGGTGGGCCTCGCGCTGGGCCGCGGCCAAGACCTCCTCGACGACCGCCAGCGTCTTCACCAGTTTCGCGCCGCCGTGCGGCAGCTCCAACTGCTCGACCTCCCTGAGAAAGTCGTCGCGGCGGAAGACCGGCGTGCCCACCACGACCCGCGGCCGGTCGCTCATCAACACCAGACTGAAGCCGTCGGACTCGGGGGCCTGCTGGACGATCTCAGAGGCGATCTCCCGGGCGCGGTCGAAAGACCGCTTGTCGGTCGGCTGGGCGGCCATGGAATAGGAGCCGTCCAGGACCACCAGGTGGTGCGTTTTGGGGGTCTGGCCCACGACCGATCGGCCGATTTCGATCCTCGGCTGGGCCACGGCGGCCACGACCAGAACGATCAGGAGCGTACGCAGGAGGAGCAGGAGCCATTGCTCCAGCCGGATCCGCCGCCGGCTCTCCTCCAGCGCGGCCAGCAGATACTGCACGGCCGCCCAAGGCATTTCCCGGAAC
>CAYGZI010000079.1:0-13962 GCA_964354245.1 uncultured Planctomycetaceae bacterium | reverse complement strand
ATCGGCGTCTACCCGAGCGACGACCGGGCCTCCTGGCCGGTTGAGCCTACCGCTGGGCAGCCGCTCCAGGTCTCGCCCCTGTAGACCTCTTTGCCTTCCCGTGGAAATTCCCACTCCCCGTGGGCCTGGGCCTCCTCCAGCCAACTGTTGCCCCTCGTTCGGGAGCTGCGCTTCGCGACGAGGGGGCGCCGTCGCGCAGGCTCGACTACTCTCTCCCCGACTCGTCGCCCGGCAGAGAACCGGATAGTTCAACGGACTGCTAGGGCCGTTTCTGGGGGGTACTTGACATTTGTCTGGACCGAAATCAAAATCGACGCGGTAGTCCATTGATGAAAGGATTTCAGCGGGCCGAGAACAGGCGACCAACCTCATGGACGGCTACCTTCGGAGTTAGTCGCGCGTGCGAGTGCAAATCAAAGGCCGGACGTTGGAGTTGCTCGAAGGGAATATCATCCGTCAGGAAGTGGATGCCATCGTCAATGCTGCCAACCAGTTGCTTGCCTCCGCATACCGCCGCAGTCTCGAGCTTGCCGCGGAGCACGGCTGCCGCAGCCTCGCGTTTCCCTCCCTGGGAACCGGCGCCTATGGCTACCCGTCGGACCAGGCTGCTGGCATCGCATTGGGTGTCGTAATGGATTTTCTCCAATCGCACGACAAACCCGAATTGGTCCGATTCGTCTTGCTCAATCCTGCAACTCATGAAGAGTTCGGTGCCGCGCTACAGGACTTGATCGAAGGGCAGTCGGGCAGCACAGCCACAACCTACTGACATGTTCGGCCTGCGTGTAGGAAGCGAAGATCTTGAGTTCCTTCGCATCCCGGCCGGCGAGTTCATCATGGGTTCAGCATGTGGTCTACCGCTTGAAGAACCGGTGCACCCCATCGCATTTCGGCGTCCCTTCTTCATCACGAAATATCTCGTGACGCAAGATTCTTGGCAAACCGTCACGGGGAGTAATCCTTCCCGATTCACCGGTGATCCCAGACTGCCGGTCGACGGCATTACGTGGGAGGAAGCAAGCCGTTTCTGTAGGCGACTGAGCGAAACCACGGGAAAGACAATCCGACTGCCAACAGAGGCAGAATGGGAATACGCTTGTCGTGGCGGAACCGGCACTGAGTTCTTCTTCGGGGGTACTGAGGCTAACGTCGGTGAGTACGCGTGGTACGACTTGAATAGCGGTGAGCGCACACGTCCCGTTGGTCTGAAGAAGCCGAATCCTTGGGGATTGTTCGACATTGTCGGCAATCTTTGGGAATGGTGCGAAGACGACTGGCATAGCGATTACCAGGGCGCTCCGTCCGATGGCAGCGCGTGGTGCGCAAACGAAGATAGACGGCCGACGCGATGCCTGCGCGGCGGCGCTTGGGACATGGATGCTTTCCGCTGTCGCTCGGCGTACCGGAGCTACGACTGGAAGGAATTGGGAACAAGTAGGTTCGGCGTGCGCGTTGTGCTCGCTGGCGAACTCTGATCGCTAAATGGGGTTGCGTGATTGCCGGAGACCGTTCGTAGTGCCGGCTTCAGCCGGCCGATACGCTGGATCGGACTCCAGCCGGCTAAAGCCGGTACTACGAACGTGTGCTGTCTCCTGAAATCGCGAAAGGTCATTTAAGCGACTTGCTCCAGCAACAAATGGAAGAGATGCGTCCGTCCACATCCGAGAAAAAGGAACGAGAGTCGGATGAACAAGCCAGTTGAATCGTAACCGTCCGGCGGAATGCGTCGTGTGCGGGGTGGTAGGCTGAGGGGCGATGGCCGAGATGGAACAGCCAGTAGCAATCCTCCGCCCGCTGTTTACTCCCCGTTCACTTCTGGATCCGCAGCGTCCCGAGCGGGTACCACCCCTCGGCATCCACCCCCGCGATCGCCAGCTTCACTCGCGGACGGTCGGTCTTCACGTCGAGGATGCCGAGCTGAAGCTCGTACTGCCCCGGCGGCGCATCCGCGGGAATGGTCACGGCCCCGTCGTACAGGCTGTCGCCCGGCAGCCACGTGCGGATGTCCGCGCCGGTGGGAAGGATGATGCTGCGATCGGGGCTTTTCAGGCGCAGCGCCAGCCGGAACGGGTGATAGCAGGGCGCGACCCCTTTGTTTTCCCACCACGACGTGAACCCGAGGTCCGCGCCCGGTTTGACCGTCCCCCGGCAGGTGAACTTGCGCAAGACCAGCCGATAGCCCATGCGCTTGAGCCACCGGTTGACCTGCGGCCACCACTCCTTGGGCACGGCCGACGACTTGGCGTTAAACGACGAGATGTGCCACTTCAGCGACTGGTCGATGATGTAATCCACGTCCCAGCCCATGTCCTTCCAGTGCTGCATCACCCAGCAGACCTCCAGGCTGACCGGGGCCTTTTGCCAGGCGTCTTTCATGCCGAAGTTGATGATCGCCTGCGGATAGTAATCGCACATGTGGCACCAAGTCTTGCTGAACCCGCCCATGTCGCCCAGGCAATCGACGCGCCAGCCCACGTCCCGCTTCGACAGCCCGTACTTGTTCGTCTTCTCGTCGGTCAGGAGCATGATCAGGTCGGTCTTCTTGAAGCCGTCGAGGTAGCAATCGACGAGGGCCTCGCGGGTCTTCTGGGTGAGCTGCTCCGAGCCGGCGCCTTCGCCCCACGCCCCGACGATTGCCAGATCGACGCTCTCCAAGAGCGGATGCCCGTCGTACCGCTTGCCCATCGCCCGGACCATCCCGCCGAAATGCTCGACGTAGCGCGGGTCTTCCGGATCGGTCCGCCACTTGCCGACCGGCAGCTTCTTCTCCCCCTCTTTCTCCGGACCGAGCATGGCCCGATACCAGTCGGGCACGTCGTTGTCCGGGCCGGTGCCGTAGGGAGCGAAACGCAAGAGCAGCGTCTGGTTGCGCTGGCCGGCGGTCTTGAGGGCGGCGTCGATCAAGTCAAAGCGGTACTGGCCTCTGGCGGGCTCGAGGAACTTCCAATAGACGCGGAAGTAGGCCAGCGAAGTCATCGGATGGTTCTCATTCTCCATGCTCCCGCTAAAGGGCTGATAGACGATCGGGTAGCCCTCGGTCCACTTCTTGTCCTGGTTCAGCTTATCGCCGTTAAACCGCTGGAAGGTCATGAACCCGATGCCGGGGTTCACCAGCACGTCGTCGATCTCCTGCGGGCGAACGACGATGGTTTCCTGGCAATACGCTGACGCGCAGCCGATGGCCGCCACCATGAGCACAAGGTCCCGTTGGATCCGCACGATAGTCTCCTTTCTTCCTGGGGTGACGGGCCTGAACCGGCTCACGCCCCCTTCGGCACTGCCCAGTGGTTCTCGCGGTACGTGCGCCGCACCAGCCGGGCGGCCTCCTCGTCGCCGACGATCCGCTCGGTCTTCGGGTCGAAGCGGACTTGCCGGCCTGCGCGGGCCACGACGTTGGCCAGGTGGCTGAGCGTGCCAGAGAGATGCGATATCTCGATATCGGCATTGGGCCGCCGGTCCGTCTTGATCGCGTCGAGGAAGTCGCGGACGTGCGGGTCCAACTGGAGCCGGTAACTCTCCTGGGCGATGAGCTTGTTTCGCTCGCCATAAAGCCGCCAGCCTGATTTCTTGCCCAGGATCATCATCCCCTTGGTGCCGTAATAGGCGTTGCCGTTCTCGTGCCCTTCCTGAACGTAGGGCGACCAGATCCGCTGCTCGTAGACCAGCGTGCGCTTGCTGCCGATCGTGCCGTCGCCGGGATACTCGAAGGCGACGTACTGCGTGTCGGGAAACTCTTGGTCGTCGTCGAAGAAGAGCTTGTTGCCGTGGCCCGTCGCAAGCGAAGGGTGTACGTCCACGCCCAGGCCCCAGCGGGCCACGTCGATGTCGTGGACCCCGTCGTTGCCGGCGTCGCCGGTGCCGAAGTTGTAGCACCAATGCCATCCGCCGTGGCAGCGGTTGGGCTGATAGGGGATCATCTCGGCCGGCCCGACGTAGAGGTCGTAGTCAAAACCACTCGGCGGCTGCGAGGGCTTCTGGTGGCCGATGTTGGCCCGGCGTTGGCTGTTCCACGCCTTTGCGACCAGGACCTCGCCGATGGCCCCCTTGCGGAGCAACTCGATCCCTTTCTTGATGCCCGCGTTGCTGCGGCTCTGCGTGCCGACCTGCATCACGCGGCGATAGCGCCGGGCGGCCTCGATTTGCAGGCGGCCCTCGCGGATGTTGTGGCTACAGCATTTCTCCACGTAGACGTGTTTGCCCGCCTGGCAAGCGAGGATCGCCGCCGGGGCGTGCCAATGGTCAGGCGCGGCAATGACGACGGCATCGACCGCCTTGTCGTCGAGCAGCTTGCGCAGGTCGGCCACGGCGAGATCGGCTTTGAACGCCTCGCGGGCCGCTGCGGCACGGCTACCGTCGGCATCGCAAGCATAGGCGATCTTCACGTCCGGCTGCGCGCCGAACGCGAGCCCGAGATTCCCGCCCTGCCCGCCGCAGCCGATGATGCCCACCACGATCCGCCCGTTGGCGCCGAGGGCCCGGGACGATCGGCCCAGGGCAACGAGCACACTCCCGGCCGCCGCGGTCCCCGCCCGTCGCAAAAACGTTCTTCGCGCCGCCCGGCTCATGACTGTCCTCCCTTCGCGTCTGGACCACCCTTGACACGTGACGCAGCGCAGTCAGAATATACAGTAGCGGTTTGAGGAGCAAGCCCCCATGGCGCAAGACGGTACGGTCCGATTCGCGTTGACGCGTCCGGAGCGGTGGAACGCGAGGCGGAGCAAGAATGAGAAAGAAGAGGGACAAGTGTCTACTCTCGTGACTCTCGGGTTGAATCACCTCGCGGAGGCTGCCCATGCCTGAGGTGAGCCGCTTCTTCGGAGTTTCCATTCGCATGTACTTCGACGACCACAATCCACCGCATTTCCACGCGATTTATGGCAGCGCAGAGGCGGAAGTCGGAGTCGATCCGATCGCGTTGCTTCGTGGGAGATTCCCGCGGCGCGCACTTGGGATGGTGATGGAGTGGGCTGCGGTCCATCAACGGGAATTGCTGGATAACTGGAATCTTCTGCGCAACGACCGGGCCCCGAACAGAATCGCCCCGCTGGACTAGGAGTTACCAAGATGTTCCCGCGAGTGATTGGCGTCCGTTACGTCAACGACTACAAGCTTGAGATCACCTTCTCGGACGGCACCGTGGCGGAACTCGACTTTCGCCGAAGGATCGTCGGGCGCGGCGGCGTGTTTGGACCGCTGGAAAGCGTGGACTTCTTCAGGCAGGTCGCGGTCGACCGGGAGGCCGGCACGCTTGTCTGGCCGAACGGCGTCGATCTGTGCCCTGATGTGCTTTACGCTGAGGCTACTGGGAAGCCTATCAGCGAATTGGGCACGAACCTGGAGTTGGTCTGAGCACCAATCGCCAGTTTATCGAGCGATCGCGCGCGCGAGTCCGAGCCGAAGGCGGCATTTCCAGCGAGGAAATGCGGCGACGGCTCGGCTGACCCCGCCGGCTTGTCGAGCCGGTGCGACTCGAAGGCCACCACCACGGCGAGTCTCCAGCCTGGCCGACTACAAGCGCTCAGCGGGGCGGCTCGATGCGGATGACGAGCGACCGCTTGAAATCGGGCAGCAAGAGCGCGGCGCCTTGCGAGGCGGTTGACTTCCAGGTGTCCGACCACGGGTCGTAGGTCTTGATCGTGCGATTTTTGAGAGAGACGCCGGCAGGGCCGAGGTCGAGACGGACCTCTCGCAGCAGGTCCGGTTCCTTGCCCTCGGCGAGTTCAGTTTGCCAGGTGTTCTCCCGGTCGCGGCACCAGAGGATCGTCGTGCGGCGGCCCTTGAGGGCGAGGATGAAGAGCCGGGCATGGGGCAGCTCGAAGGGCTCAAACGCCTCGGCCGGCGGATCGAGGTCCTTGACCGCCGCGGCGAAGCGTCCGAAATGCCGCCACAGGTCGTTGCGGGCAACGTAGACGTCCCAATGCCATATATGGCCCGGGCCGGCCGCCCCGGCAAAGAACGGGGCGAACAGCACGTCGTGGAGGAGGATGCCCTCGCGGTCCTTGGCGTAGAGCTTGAAGGGGCCGCTGTGGCCCCGCTCCACCGCACCGCTCTCGGCCAGGAGGACCGGCTTGCGTATGCCCAGCGACCGCAGGTCGCGGACCGCCTCGGCGGCGAAGACGGCGACCGGGCCGTGGCAGACCTTCCACGAAGCCCCGAGGTCCAGATAGCGGTGGACCTGGATCACGTCGTTTCCGGGCAGCTCGCAGAGCGCCCGGTAACTCGCCCGCTTCCGCTCGTTGTCGTAGCTGCCGAGGCTTTGCATGGCGAGGTTCTTGGGGAAGAGGCGGTGCAGCTCGGGGAGCATTTCCGCGGACCAGGGACGCCAGACGTTGGCCCGAACGGCGTCCATCTCGTTCCAGAGTTCCCAGCCGAAAACGATCGGATCGTTGGCATAACGGCCGGCGTACCAGGCGAGCTTTTGCTTGTACTGGCGGCGCCCGGCCTCGCCGTTGAAGAAGTCGGCGGTGTCCTTGGCCGGGCCGCCGTTGGCCGCCAGGTGCTGGGGCTTGGCCGCCCATTTCTGGGTCCCTTCGCCCATATGGCGGAAGTGCTCGGTGCAGAGCTTCAGGCGGATGCCGTACTTGCGGGCCAAGGCCAGAAGGGCGTCGATCCGCTTGGCCCGCTCGGGGTCGAACTCGCCGCTCGGGCCGTGCTCGACGTCGAAGAACGGGTTGGAGAGCCAGATCCGCACGAAGTTGCCGCCGTTGGCCGAGAGCTTCTGGAACCAGGTCTCCATCCCCGCGAGGCCGCTTGCCGGCGGGCCGACCATGTTCAATCCGATCGGAATGTAAGGCCGCCCATCGGAAAGCTCGAAGTACCGCGGGTCGCGCGGGCTGACGCGGACGAAGGCCGAGCGGTCGTCGGCCCCGACGCGGCCGGCAAGGGCCAGCCCAAGCGCCAGTCCCAGCGCGCAAGCCAAGGTTGCCCGGGATCCGTGGTTGGTGGCGAAGAGGGACGGGGTGGATCTTGTCATGGTTGCCTCGCTTGACACGTTATGCCCCGAAAGAGCCTACTGGTGTGACACAGCTAGACTCTCGGGTGCGGGAGGGGTCAGGCCGTGATTAGTGCTTAGCGGTTCGCTCTCGATGTCCGCTAAGCACTAATCACGGCCTGACCCCATTTCACTGGTTGCTCACGAGACCTCGGGCACGACGAACGGCTCGCGGTAGTCGCGCCGGGACAGCTCGTTGGCGCGGTCCGCAAACTCGCCCACAAACCGCTCTCGATCGGGATCGAAGCTGAGCCACGGTCCGGCGACGGCCTGCGTGGCGCCGAGGTCAACGCCGTTTTGCCGCAGATACTCGCGGCATCGCTCCAGCGCATCCGCCAGCTCCCGGTTGGCCCGGTTCGCCTCGACGATCGCCTCGGGAGGAGACGACCTGCCGAGCCGGTGGGAGACGTTGGCGATATGGGAACAGGCGGCGGAGACGTGGCCCTCTCGGGCCTCGGCATTCAGGTCGCCGGCCCTGCGGCTGTGGACGGCCGCGAGGAAGTTGGCCAGGTGGGCAGCCTCCGGGTCCCGGGGCTTGCGGCCGTCCATAATGTCCTTGATCTTCCGGCCCTGGTTGTCATAGACCGCTCCGCTCGCAGGGTCGCCGGCAAAGTAGCCGCCTTCGCACTCGATCACCACGCCGCGCTCGGTGTTGCGGAACGTGCCCATGGAGTTGGGGCCCTTGGTCGTGCGGAGGTTGCGGACCTCGCAGACGAGCGGGGCCGGCCGGTAGTCCCAAAACGCGATCTGGGTGTTGGGGGTCTCGCCGTCGTCGTTGAAACCGAAACGGCCCCCGATGCTGATTGCCCGCGCGGGCGGCTTTTCCTGCCCCAACGCCCACCGGCACACGTCGATCACGTGGGCTCCATTGTTGCCGATCTCGCCGTTGCCGGTGGACCAGAACCAGTGCCACTCGTAGTGCAACTGCTTGCGCAGGAGCGGCGCCTTGGGGGCGGGGCCGCACCAGAGGTCGTAATCCACGGTCGGGGGCACCGGCGTCGGACCACTAACCTTGCCCATGCCTTCCCGTGCCCGGTAAACGAGGGCATGGGCGCGGCGGATCGAACCGAGCTGGCCGCTCCGCAAATACCCGATGGCTTCGCGAAGGACCTCGCTGGAACGGCTCTGGGTGCCCACCTGGACCATTCGCCCGTACTTCCGGGCCGCGGCGACCATTTGGCGGCCTTCCCAGATGTTGTACGAGAAGGGCTTCTCGACGTAGACGTCCTTGCCTGCGCGGCACGCCCAGACCGTCGCCAGCGCGTGCCAGTGGTTGGGGGTGGAGACGGCCACGGCGTCGATGGTCTTGTCGTCGAGCAGCTTGCGGACGTCCCGGTAGGCGGCGACCTGCTGGCCCCGATCCTTCAGCGGCTGGAGTTCGTGGTCCAGGACCTCCTGATCCACGTCGCACAGGGCGACGACCCGTGCGTCCGGGAGCTGGCGGAGCCGGGCGATGAGCTGGCGGCCGCGTCCGCCCACGCCCCCGGGGATGTCGATCCCGCCGAGCCCCACCACGCCGATGCGGACCTCGGCATTGGGCCCGGACGCTTTGGACAGGCCCTGGCCGCCGCTTGCCAGGCGGGGCAGGGCAAGCGCCAGTCCTCCGGCCATCGAACGCTTCAGAAAACTCCTTCGACTCGCTTGCGTACTGTTCATCGCATCCTCCTCATCAATGCCGCATCGTCCTTTCAACTCGAGTGGGCCTTGACGAACTCCGCGGCCCGCTGGGCGATCTGAGCCACTTTGTCCGGCTTGGCTCCCGAAAGCCCGTGTCCGGCGCCGGCGACGGTCACAAGCTCGTGCCGGACGCCGGCCTGTGCCAGCCGGGCAGCCATATTCTTGGATTCCGAGTACGGAACGTCGGTGTCTTCGGTCCCGTGAATCAGGAGCGTCGGGGGATACTCGGCCGAGACGTTGCGGATCGGGCAATAGGGGTCGAACCATTTCGGCTCGGTGTGCGGGTCGTGCACCGCCACTTCGTTTGGCCAGATTCCGTTCTGGCGGCAATACAGGTAGAACCGCCCGCGCCGGCTTGGTGCCGGGGGCTCCGAGAGCGCCGACGTCCCCACCGACCGGTAAGCCTCTTCCTTGGAGACGAGGGGCTGCCGGCGATAGAACTCGTCGGGCTCGGAATACCAACGCGTGGTAATGTCGCCGTAGCCGAAGTAAGAGACCAGGGCTCGCGGGCGGGGATCCAGGCAGAACCCCGTCATCAAGGTCAGGTAGCCGCCGGCCGAGCCGCCGGCCGTCGCGATCCGGTCCGGATCGATGCCCAACTGCTTGCTCCCTTGCCGGCGGACCCATCGCCAGGCGTCCTGCAAGTCCTCGACGATGGCCGGGAGCTTGGTTTCCGGCGCTAGCCGGTAGTCGATCGATACGACGACGTACCCCAGTCCCAGCAAGTTGGACGGGAAGGGGGTCCCGAGAGGCTTGCGCGAGCCCATGATCAGGGCGCCGCCGTGAATCCACACGAGGCCCGGTTTCCGCGCGCCTTCGGTGGCTCCGTACACGTCGGCCTTGATTTCGTGCCCTCCGGCGACCTTGTAGGTGTGAGTCTGCGGGGCGGGGGTCTGGGCAAAGGACCATCGCGGAAATGCCACGCCGAGCGCCCCGCCCGCCAGGATCTTGAGGAACTGGCGCCTGTCGATCGGATTGGTGAGGGTGGTTTTCATGGTGCTATTCTACATCGGGTGAGAGTGTCTTGCGACGAGAGGCGTCAGCGTCGCTTTCGCAGTCTATCACCCACGACGGCGCTCCGGTGCGGCAGGCAGGAATGCCTGCCCTCCTGTGCGGCACAGGCAAGATGCCTGTGCTACGCTAGCGCGGCTTGAACGACCAGAACCTCACGCCGTAGGGCTCCAGCTTGGCGCGCAAGGTCGCTCCGCTGCGCTTCAGCTCGATTGGCGGCTCCGGGCGCAGGCGCACGTTCTCGTCGTCGCTCGCGGCCGCGGCGTCCAGCACGATCGGCTGGGCACCGGTCTTGAGGATCAGATCCACGGAGCGATCGAGGGTGTCGAAACGATATTGGCCCGGCGCGGCAAAGCACGCCAGCGCGGAGATGCCCATCAGGAAGCCGGCGAACAGTGGGCCGCGTCAGTACGAGGGCCGGTCCGCAAGTTCCGGGAATGCCATAAGGCTGCGGGGCGGGCTACCAACTGCGGTCACCCCTTCCTCCGCCCCCACCTCGGTGGGGTCTGTCCTCCTTCGGCCGCGCCTCGTTGACCGTGATCGCCCGGCCGGCAATTTCCTTAAGGTTCAGGCTCTCCATGGCCTTCTTGGCTTCGGCGGCGTTTGGCATCTCGACGAAGGCGAAGCCGCGCGGACGGCCGGTCTGCCGATCCGTGATGATGCTCACGTTGGACACCTGCCCAAACTCGCTAAACGCCTGGCGGATATCGTCCTCGGTGGCGCCGTATGCCAGGTTGCCCACGTAAATCTGCGTCACAAATCGCTCCTTTTCACTGAAATCGGAAAGGTCCCGAACGGCGTCAAGATAGCCGCCCCGCCGGGGGTAAGTCAACAGGGCCCCCCCGAATCCTCCATACCCTGACCAAGTCCCGGCACCGGCGAAGACTCGCCAGGTGTGTTGACATCGTCCCGGCCTCGACCAGAATGGGGATCTGGACCCGACAAGATCCGTGCGCGGCGGCCGAAGAACAAACGCACGGGGGCCCGCCCACAGGAGCGGACTATGGACTTGGCGATCCGCACCGAGCACTTGACGAAGATCTACGGCAGCCGGCTCATCGCCGTCAACGACATGACCTTCGAGGTGCCCCAGGGAACCGTCTTCGGCCTCTTGGGCCCAAACGGGGCCGGAAAGACCACCACCTTTCGCCTACTCCTCGGTTTGCAGCGGGCCACCGCGGGCCGGGCCGAGGTCTTCGGAAACCCGTGCGGGCCGAACGCCCTGGCGGTCCGCAGGCTCATCGGTTATCTGCCCACCCATCCCCAATTGCCCGGCCACTTGCGGCCCATCGAATACCTGGACGTGCTGGGCCAGATCTGCCGGATCCCTCGCGGGGTGCGCAAGCCGCGCCTGGTGTCGCTGCTTCGGGCGGTGGGCCTGCTGGGCACGACCGCTCAGCCCATCCAGACCCTCTCGACCGGCGAGACGACGCGGCTGGGCATCGCCGCCTCGCTGGTCGCCGACCCGCCGCTTTTGCTCTGGGACGAGCCCACGGCGGGGTTGGACCCGGCGGCCCGACGATTCACCTTGGACCTGATCCGCGAGCTGGGCAAGAACCGCACGGTCGTCGTCTCCACCCACATCCTCAGCGACATCGACCAGATCTGCGACCACGTGGGCGTGATGCACCAGGGGCGGATGATCTTCAGCGGCCCGATGCAGGACATGAGACGCCGCCTCCAGCGCGACGACTTCAGCCTGGAGCTGGAAGGGGCCGAGGCCGATATCCAGCGCCTGGCCGGCCAGGCCAACGCGCTGGCCGGCGTCCGTGCCCTTCTCCGGGCCGGCAACACACTCGTGGTGCAGGCTTGCGCGGGGCGGAGCCGGGCTGCCGTCCTGGCGGAGCTGCTCACGCTGGTGGACGGAGCGGGACTCTCGCTCCAGGCGGTGCACTCGGGCCTCCACGAGACCGAAGACGCGTATCTGCAACTGCTTCAAGAGGACCAGTCGCATGGCTTCCAACGGTTCGACCTCAACGCTCGGGGCCCGGATGATGCCCTTCCTGGCAATCTTCCGGCAGGACCTGGCAGTGCAGTTGAGTAGCTGGCTGGTGCGGATATGGCTGGCGGCGGCCGCCGTGCTCACGCTGTTGCTGGCCGCCTCGGCCTGGCAGCAGTTGCAGACGGCCCCCATGATCGCCTTGCTTCTGTTCCCCTGGCTGGTCTTCCCTTGGTTCGTGGTGGTGATGGTGCTGGGCGTCACACCGATCTCCGGATCGCGCGCGGAGGCCCTGGCCGACGGTTTTCTCAGCCGGCCGATCACCCGCTACGAGTATCTGCTGGCGATCTGGGCCTCGCGCGTGGCGGTGGTGCTGGGTACCTTCCTGCTGGTGATGGTCCCGGCCGTCTGCCTGGTGGCGACGGCCGACCGGGCGGTCCGGGTCGATCCGGTCACGCTGCACGGGACCGTTGCCGCGCTGGCCGTGGTCGCGCTGGTGCTCGTGCTCCAAGTCTCCCTGGGATTCCTGATGGGCACGCTCCTGCGCAGGCCGCTGCCGGCCATCGTGGCCCTTCTCTTCCTCTGGTATCCGGTCAACCTGGTGCTGCACACCTTCAAACTGGAGGCCCTCTCGCCGATCAGCCTAAGCCAGGCGATTCCGGCGCTCTTGCGCGAGCCTCGGCCGGAAGACGACTCCCCGTCGGCCGAGTCGGCAAAGGACCGGGAAATGGAAGAGCTTTCGCGCCAGACGGCCAAGTTCTTGAGCTTCCTCTCGGGCAGCCCGCCGCCCGCGCCCTCGCGGCCCCCCGGCTTCTTTGAACGGGATGAGTTCCGCGACTTCTCCCTGGCCAACGTGCTCCTCGGATACGGGATACCCACGCTGGCGGCAATCGGCCTGGCGACCGTCTGCTTCTGCCGCCGCGACCTGTGAGCGACTCCGCAGATCCCCCGGCAGGGGCATGGCTCGGGCTGCGACAACCATTCCTCGTTCCGAAGCTCCGCTTCGGAACGCCCTTCATGCCTCCGATTACTCTCTCCCCGGCTCGTCACCCTCCGATTGTGTCCTTCGCCTCTGGGCGTCCCGCTCCAACACAGTCGCGATCAACGAAGGGGCGATCTTGAACGTCGTTCGGCCAAGCGTGTCGATCACCCGCGAGAGAACCAGGTAGTTCAACGGACTGGTATCAGAGACGGCGACGGTCACTGGGGCCCGAGCACCTTATCGAGTTTCCGTCGGTCTTCGCTCAGGTCATCGGCGGTGTACTGGTACGGGAGCCCGTGCCTGGCCAGGAAATCCTCCGTCTCCTGCCAGCTCAGCCCGAGGAGCGTCCGCACTTCGCCGCGCGAGAGCCTCTCGCACCGGTAGCCCTCCAGGACCACCGCCTCAAGAACCCGGCGAGTAATCTCGCCGGGACTCTTGCCGAGATCGTTGAGAATTGCGTCCGGCAACTCGATAATAATGGCGGCCATTGGTCCCCCGATCCGGCTTCAAGAATCCATCACAGCGATGGCCGTGAAACGACAATTCTCAACTCGTTCACCAATTATAGCAGGACCTTCCGCGTCCGGGAGCGCCGCCCGGCGAGGAATCGGCGTCAAACGACCGAAGATCCCCCTGTCGGGGCATGGCACGGGGGCGGGGCGCGTTGGTAGGATGGTCGGCATCCGCGAGTCCGGCTCGGCCTCGGGCTCACTCTGAATGAGACGAATAAGAAATGTCGCTTGGCTGAGGAGACTTGGAAATGAACAAGGCAAACTTAACGAGGCGTCAATTCGTTGCTGCCGCGACGGCCGCGTCGGTCACTGCCGCTGCCTCGACGGTCGTTCCCGCACACGCAAACGTCGCCACCAGCGCCAGCAAGCTGGCGATTCTCGGCGGCCAGCCCGTCAGGAAGAACAAGCCCTGGCCCGATTGGCCGTACTGCGATGAGAACATCGTCAACTCCGTGGTGAAGACCACCAAGAGCGGAATCTGGTGCCGGATTCAATCTTCGTCCGGCACGGTCCCCACGTTCGAGGAGAAATTCGCCAAGCTGATCGGGGCCAAGTTCTGCGTGGCCACCGGCTCCGGGACCCAGTCACTGCACACCTGCGTCGAGGCGCTCGGAATCGGCCCGGGAGACGAGGTCATCACCTCGCCCTACACCGATCCGGGGACCATCGCCGCGATCTTGTCGGCCAGGGCGCTGCCGGTCATGGCCGATCTGGACCCCGAGTCGTATCAGCTCGATCCCGGCGAGGTGGAGAAGAGAATTACGGAAAACACCCGGGCCGTTATGCCGGTCCACATCATGGGGCAGCCCTGCAACCTGCAGCGGATGATGGAGATCGCCAACACGCACAA
>CAYGZI010000078.1:0-13983 GCA_964354245.1 uncultured Planctomycetaceae bacterium | reverse complement strand
CCGCCAGAGCCAAATCAGACCGACCCCGAACCACGGGGATGCGGCCGTAACAAGGGAGAGGCTCATCAGAAGTAGTTTCACAACGTCAGATTCCCCAGAGGAAACCAGCTCGAGCCCTGCCTTTGAAACCTCTACTCGGTAAGGAAACATCGTCTCGCGGACCTCGTCCGGCCAGGCCCCGAAGACGTACCATGCCCCGGCGATTGTGGCCCAAACCGCTCCCCCGGTGGCCGTCCACAGGGCGAACCGCCGCACCCAACGTCTGTACTCCTCGCTTTCCCGGGCGGCCAGCCATGCAGCATCCACCACCGCCCACACCGCGGTGGTCCCCAGGGCCAGCCCGAACATCAGGAGCCAGCGGGGCCAAAGGGTTGCATCGGCGAGGTTCAAGGCGGTTCCGGTGGCTGCCCCGGCCACGCTGTGGTGCTCCCAGAGCTTCGACCACGCCGCGGTATTGGTCATCAGGCTCAGGCCGTTGGCGAAGATGAATCCGATGAGGACGAACAGCCCGGCCGCGATCCAGCCTGCCGCGCGATGGACCGGCCTCATGGCCGCCCCGCCGTTTCGCAAACCGTAGGCGTAGAGGTACACGCCGTAGTAGGCCGGGATGAGCATCGCAATGATCGCCAGCCAGAACCAGGCCATGAGGATCGTGGCCGGGTAGAACGCCTTGGCATAAGCGAGTTGCAGGAACAACAGCGGCACGATGCCGAAGTTGATCCCCATTGCCACGATGATGGGCATTTGCCGCGCCAAGCGCGAGCCGAAGCGACGGCCGTGCTCGCAGCCGTAAACGTAAAGCCCCACGGCTACCGCGAGCCCGACGTACCAAAGGTGCATGGGCACCATGTGGAGCGTAAAGCCCAGCACCTTGAAGAACTGGACGAACCAGAACGGGGCGGGAAGCGGCGGCAACTGGCTGGCGTTGAAGGGTTCCATGGGCTGCTCCTCCGCTCACTTCTTCGGCGGCGCGGGCCGCTCGGGCAACATGCCCGCGGGCCGCCCCGGGGCAATGGTCTCCAGGTACTCGGCCAAAAGCTCCGCCTCTTTGCGATTCCCTGCCCACGGGGGCATGAAGAAGTGGCCCTCATCGAGGTGCTCGATCAAGTCCAAGATCCTCTGTGGCGTCCAGCCGCGGATCAGCGGCGCCACCGCGGAGTAGCCCGCCGTAGTCGCGTGGCAGTCGTTGCAGTGATACATGAAGAGGACCTGGCCCGGCTCGCCCCGATGGGGCTTGAGAGGACGGGCCGCTCGGATCCAACTGCCGCCCTCCTGCTTGCTGCGACTGCTGTTCTGGAAGAATCCAACCTCGCGCAGCTCGGCGACCTCGTCGGGAAAGATCTGGTTTCCCAGCACGACGTTGTAAATGACGTACGGTTTGCGCACGGCCTCGCGGATGAACTCGCCCGTGCTGAAGGCCGCGATGCCCAGCAGGGTCAGGGCCCCGGCAAACCCGGGCGAGAGCCAGTCCGGGTTGCGATACGGCCCCAGATACAACATCGCGAAAACCACGGCTGTCAGCCCGAAGATCAGGACCGACAGGAGGCTCAGGACGGCAGCCGATTCCAGGGCGGCCTTGGCCGAGGGCGGCAGAAAGACGTACCAGCCCAGCCCGCCCACGCTGACAAGAATCGCCCCCAGAAGGGCCGGTCGGGCCGAGCGGCGCGCGATCAGGTTGTGCAGGCGGCGGTCCTTGATCGCGATCGAGGCGTGCAGGTAGACGTAGAGCGAGCTGAGGAGCAATGCCCCGCCGGTCCGGGCCATGGTCTGCGGGATGAACTGCGGGTTGAAGAAGCCGGTCCAGAACGACCGCCTTGCCGGGTCCAGCCAGACGCCGGGATTGAGCATGAACGCCGTGATGCCGGTAATGAGCACGAGGCTGATCCAGGCCGAAGCGCCGTAGATCCAGCCCATCGCTTCGTGGGTCTTCCTCGGAAGCCTTCCCCAGTAGTAGTAGAAGGCGAAGGCGGAGACGATCTCCAGGACGAAGAACACGTACTCCGTGGCCCAGCCGAAGATGAACGTGCGGATGAGCACCTCGGTGGAAAGCGGGGACGCCAGCCCGATCGTCCACCAGATTCCCACTCCGGTGATCGCGCCGAACACGACGGTCAGGGGCACGAAGAAACCGGTATGGCGCTTCAGATAGGCCAGGTACTCCTGATCCTTGGTGCGGTAAGCAAAGCTCGTCTCAACCGCTAGAAACAGGCCGCCGCCGACCGCGTAATGAGAGACCAGGACATGCACCACCGCGATGACCGCGATGAGCATTGGGGAGGTCAGCAACGGGACGTACCACCAGGGATAGTGCATACGTTATCTAACTCTTCTACGCACAACGGTTTACGAAGGGAAGCCCGTTTCCTACGTCCGTTTCTTGGCTGTTTCTCGGGAGAATCACGAGCCATCCGCGCAGACGGCCCATCGAAAAAGGACCCGAATCGAAGCTGCTTCGTCCGGCGGGTCGCGGCTGGTTCACAACCGTGACCGCCACTCGCGTGACGAAGAAGGCCGCCCGCTGGTCTCCGCAAAGGACACCGTGGCTGCCGGACGAGCCTGCCTGCGGATAGTCGGCACGACGCACGGCAATACCCTCCCTGGCGGAATGCACGATTCCCGTGGCGCAGGGGTATCGGTCCTGCCTGGAGCGTGTTGACCGTCACGGGCCCCACAAACACATCGGAGGCGGGCTCTAGTCTCCTGCGCCGCAAGGTGGTTTGCAAGGGGGGGTGCCGATTGGGCCGACCGACGTAATGCACACCTGCCGGCACGCCTACGCGCAGGGGATGCTGGGCGGCTGACCAATGCGATCTTCGAGCCGAACCAGGCTTCGCGTGTCACGAGTTACTTCCCGCCTCGTGCTCCTGGACCTTCAAGCCCCGATGGCTTATCAAGTAGCTGGCTCCGCCTTGTGGAACTGGCCCCCCATTCAGGCAGGGGTTTGCCGGGAATTCACAAGAAAACGTACTCGCGAGTGAACCTTTCGGGGGCAACAGGGGAATCACCGGTACATTGAACACGCCCGAAGACGACCAGCGCGAGTTGATCGACCGTGCCCAAGCCGGGGAGGCGACTGCGTTTCAGCGGTTGGCCGAACAGCACGCCGCACGCCTGTGGCGCTGCGCGCTGGCCCTCGGCAAGGAGCCCCACTGGGCCGAGGATCTTGCACAAGAGACGCTGGTCGAAGCGTGGCGATCCTTGGCACGCTTCGATGGTCGTTGCCGCTTCTCCACTTGGCTATACGGCATTCTACGGCACCGGTTCTTGAAAGGACGGCGACGCCGGAGCGCCGCCGGGCTTTCCGCACCGGATGCTCTTGGCCAAGCGCCATCCACTGCGTACACGCCCGACGCTTGCGCGGAGGCGTCCGAAGATGCCCTGCGGGTTCGCCGAGCGGTGGCGAGCTTGCCGGAAGAGCATCGCCTGGTCGTCGAACTGCGTTTCTTCGTGGGCGCGACGTTGGACGAGATTGCGGCGGCTCTTGGCTGCCCGTTGGGCACGGTGAAGTCGCGACTGCATCACGCGCTGGAAAAGCTGCGGCAAATGAATCTTGCCGTGAACCTTTTCACTTCCGGCAGGGAATCAAGGGAGAGCAAACCATGAAGAATCTCCATAACCCCTGCGACCTTTCGGCCGAACCGATCAGCTTGGCGGCGGCCGGTTGCCTGCCGCCCGACGAAGAAGGAGAAGTTCGTCGGCATATCGAGACGTGTTCCGATTGCCGCGAGCGTTTTCGACAACTGACGCAGTTGTGCGGCGCGCTGGCGGAATTGCGGTCGCCGGCCGATAGCGCGGAAGCGGCGATCGTGGAGCGAGTCATGTCGGCGGTCGCCTCCGACCAGTCACAGCGCCCCCTCGTTCGCACGCGCCCGGAGACGATTCCTCCCGCGCTACTTACCCGTTCCCTAGACACGTGGAGGTGGATCATGCGTTCCCCAGTTTCCCGCATTGCGGCGGCGGCGGCCGTTTTCGTTCTCGCCATTGCAGGAGTTGCCTTTTGGTTCCACGTAAGTCGAACACAGTTTGCCTTCGCTGATTTCATCAAGCCGATCTTGGAAGCGAAGAGCGCGACGTTCAAGGGCACTTTCGAGCGTGATGGCAAGCAAGTGGGGACGGCGAACATCCTGGTGTTGGCCCCCAATCGGGTGCGAATGGAGCTACAGCGACCGGGCCAGCCCGTGGAGATAACGATTCTCGATTATGGCAAGGGCGTGAGCGTAGCGATCGACCCGGCCAAGAGAATAGTGGTCGTCAATAAGATGGTCGGCCTCTCGCGAGAGCGTGCGTCCATGAACCTGCTCGACGAACTACGTTCGCTGATTCTCGACGCAGAAAAGCCGGATGTCAAACGCGAATCGCTGGGGGAGAAGGAAGTTGACGGACATCGAGCCGTCGGATGGCGTCTCAGTGGCCCGGGTCTCCATGAACCCGGCGTAACGGCTACTATTTGGGGCGATCCCAAGACGGGCTTGCCAATTCGCGTCGAGTCTTTCTATGCCCTGACGGGCCAGAAAAGCACGATGAGCGACTGCACGTTGAACCCGGACTTGGATGAGTCGTTGTTCAGCCTTGAGCCCCCGGCTGGTTACAAGGTCCTCAACATACAGACCGATCTTTCGCCCGTGGCTGAGAAGGATCTCGTCGAGACGTTACGACGTTGTGGTGACGTATACGGGGCGTTTCCCGATACGTTGAACATGCAGGCGATTTATGAAATCCACAAACGGCTTCCCGAGAAAGACCGTTACAAGATCAATGATTTGATTATGCCTGCTCTCCGAGGTTTTGGATTCGTGGTAGAGCTGTCGCCGGACGCGGACGCGCATTACGCGGGCAAGGGAGTTTCGTTTGGCAAGGCCGAAACGCCAATCTTCTGGTATCGGCCGAAGGGCGCGAAGAAGTACCGGGTGATTTACGCCGATCTTTCAGTACGCGAGGCCGACACTGCGCCCAGCGTGTCCAATGCCCAGCCGGTGCCCGCCCCGTCCAGTCCAAAGAAATAGTCCAGCGGCGGCAAGAAGAATCACCGACCGTTACGAGGTCGCAGCGGCACGATAACAAGCTCTTGCGACCGATTACGACTGGCCTTTCTAGGCACCCCAGGCGTCGGAATCGCGGGGGGACTTCTGTGACAGCGGTTTCCATTGACCCGGGCAGTATCGGGCAGGCTCAACGTCGTGATTGTGCCACAATGCGTTGCGACGATCGCAGAAACGTTAACACGAGGGATAGTGCATCGCGCGATCCCTCCCAACGGTGCCCTGATGCGCTCGCGCGCCAAACTGCGAAACACCCCGGGGCTCGGTCCCCCTAAGGCCCAGGGGTTGCATCCCCTGGGCTTTGACGGGCTCGTACGCATGGTTCCAGCCCGATCCGCGCCAGTAACCATACCATCGGGCACCAGTCCGTAAAAGCGGACTGGAGCAGATTCACCCCGGCAAAGGCCGTCAGCAGGAGCCAGTACGGGCTTAGAAACACGCCCAGCAGCACGCTCGTCAGCACGACCACACCCGCAACCAGGCGCAGTCCCCGTTCGATGGTCATGGTACTCGTCATTCTCGATCTCCAGAAAACACCGCTTCCCATTTCTCGCGAAGGACGCGGTGGAGCCGCTCGTGGAACTCCGGCGGCATCGGGTAGGGCTCGCCCGCCTTGTAGAGCTGGATCGTCTTGCGCACGTTGTCGATCACGATTTCGCACGGGTGGCACCCCTTGAGGTGCTCTTCAAAACCCCGGCAGAACTCGGGCGACAAGGTGCCGTCCACGTACTCGCTGAGTGCCGCCAACAGCTCTTCGCACTTCATGAGTTCCACCTGCTCGCTCGGCCGCTAAGGTTATCGACGCACCGGAGCCGCTTGGGTTACGCCTGGAGGTGACGACCCTGCCAGGGGGCCCGGATCGGCCGCCCTAGCCGTAGCCGTAGGTTATGCTTCAGCATGACGCAAGCCGTAGGTTATGCTTCAGCATAACGCAACCCTTTGCTGTGAAAAATGTTATGCTGAAGCATAACCTACGGACCTCCGGACCCCGCGACCCGCCTGTGCCCGCCGGCGCGTTGCGGCCCGGGCCAGTGCGGCCTAAGTAACTGTATCGGAGTCATTGGGGATTTCGTGGTGCCGCATGAGCCAGTCCAACGCCCAACTTACCCCAGCGATGGGGGGGCATGTATCAGTGTCGCCGGTTGTCGTTCTGCCGGGCCCTCCGGGACCCGATGCGCAAGCGACAGGTAGGATGGGGCAGACAAGAATGTCTGACACCCCACGCGCCTCCGGACTCCAGACTCCGGACTCCGGACTCCGGCAGACAAGAATGTCTGCCCTCCTGCGCGCTGGTGCCGTCCGCTGCGGCGTTTCCCGGCCCGGGAGCGCCACGCCGGTCATTGCCCGGGTCCTCCACTTGATCAACGGAGAGCACTACTCGGGGGCGGAGCGGGTCCAAGACCTGTTGGCCGGGTCGCTGGGCGAGTTCGGCTTCCCGGTCAGCCTTGCCTGCGTCAAGCCGGACCGGTTTCCCCGCTCCTATCGCTCGCGTGAGGCCCCGCTCTACCTGCTGCCCATGCGAGGGAAATTCGACCTGCGCCCGGTGGGGCCACTGGCCCGTCTCGTGCGCGGCGAGCGGTTTGGACTGCTCCATGCCCACACGCCGCGGACCGTTCTGTTGGCTGCGGTCGTCTCGGCCATGACCGGCGTGCCTTTGGTGTACCACGTCCACAGTCCCGCGGCCCGCGATTCCACAGCCAAGTGGAACGACCGGATCAATGCCTGGATCGAAAGATGGAGCCTAGGGCGGGCCTCGGCCGTGATCGCGGTTTCTCAGAGCCTTGCGGGGGACGTGGATCGTGGCAGGCGGCGGAACCGCCCGGTGGTTGTCGTCCACAACGGGGTCCCCTGCCGAGTGCCGAGACCGCCGCGGCCGGCCTCGGCGTCGGCGTGGACCCTGGGGACCGTGGCCCTGTTCCGGCCGCGCAAGGGGATCGAGGTCTTGCTGGACGCGCTGGCCGCTCTGCGCTCACAGGGGTACGCGATCCGTTTGCGGGCCGTGGGGGATTTCCAGACGGCCGAGTATCGCCGGGCGGTGGAAGTGTACGCGGCGAGCCGGGGTCTGGCCGGGGCCGTCGATTGGGTCGGCTTCGTCCAAGACGTGGACCGCGAGTTGGACCGCATGGATTTGCTGGTGCTGCCGAGCCTGTTCGGCGAAGGGCTGCCGATGGTGGTCCTCGAGGCAATGGCCGCCGGGGTGCCGGTTGTGGCAACCCGGGTGGAAGGCGTCCCCGAGGCAATCCGCGACGGCCAAGAGGGCCTGTTGGCCGAGCCGGGGGACGCCCGATCGCTGGCCGACTGCCTTCTGCGGGTATTCCGCGGCGAGGTGGATTGGCGGGCCGTGCAGGCCGCCGCACTCAGGCGCCATGCGCGGCACTTCTCCGACCGCAGCATGGCCGCGGGCGTGGCCGAGGTGTATCGCGGAGTACTTGGCCGGAGGCCATGAGACTACCGCGCCGCGTCACTCCGCCGCAGCCCCGACCGGCTCTTGCTCCGACTTCCCGTTCCCATCGGACGGCTTGGGCGTCTCGTGCTGGAACCGGGCGAGGACCGCGTTGAACTCGTGAGCGACCTCGATCCAGAAGTCTCCTTCGCGGAAGCTAATGGGCCGGACGGGCTCTCCCCGAGCCAGCGCCCGCAGCGAGCGCCGCAACCGGAACAGGGGCCCGGCGAAGCGGTTGCTTACGCGGAGGATGTCGAAGACCACCAGCGGCAACAGAAGGAACGAGCCCACCAGCGCCGGCCCGAACTGGAACCACAGGTCGTCGAAGTGCGTGTAGAAGGGCCGGGCCGGGCCGGTGAAGACCCTCCAGCAGAGGAGCAACAGCGTCAGCGTGACCAGGAAGACGATCCAGTAGAGGACCACTCGCAGGATCAGCGTTCCTTGGACTTTGGGGTCCACAAACAGGCGTTTGCGCGGGAATGTCTTTGCGGCCATTGGGCAAATACCTCCGGACTGTGACCAATTCAGCGTGTGGGAACCGGGGACCGGGCGGAGGCGGAATACTCCACCCGTCTTGAAGAGCGTAGCTTACGCGGCGGGCGGCAGAATCCGCGCCCCCCCTTCAGAGAGCCTGCCAGGTCCTAAAAGCGCCGCGTACAGAACCCCTAAACAAGGTGGTCCGGCGAGATGAGCCGATTCTGGCGCTTGTGCCGGCGAAGAAGCACCCCTTTGGGAAACCGGCCCGCGGTCATTTCATCGCGATCGTCCGGGCCAACGGGTGCAGGACATGCTCGACCACGTGGTTCTCGAGCATCTCCTGGCAGACCTCGACCAGCCGGTCCAGGGTTTCGGCGAACGTCCGGTCGGGCGACAGGCTACCGTACTGCCGGGCCGTCACATAGACGCTCACCTGCTCCTCGGGGTAGTCTCCGGTGCGGACCTGATAGGCATTGGTCCGCGTCTCGACGCTCACCCGGCACTGGAGCCGGCATTCCTCGTCCAACGCAATGGTCAGCGACGGCTCCTGGTTGATCACCGTGATTCCGGGGATTTCCAGCATCCGCTCCAGGGCCGGGCTGACGCCGAGGGCCTCGGCCACCAACTGGTTGTGATTGCCCCGATACGTGAAATCGAACCCGAACAGAAGGTCCAGGGCCTCGCAATCCAGCGGACTGACCGAGAGCGTGTAAGGGGCCAGCTCCAGGACGAGGCGGTGCTGGTTCATCGACGCCTCGATGGAGTCCGGATTCACGTGGCCCGAGCAAACCCGCCGGGGCTCAATCGTACACCAGCGGTACGAGCCTTGGTCCTTGTCCTCCTCGAGCACGAAATCGCCGCGGTCGCGGCAATAGAAGTTGCGCATGGCGGGGTAGGTCTTCTGCACCCGCTCGAAAAAGTGGAGAATGGTCTCGCGGCTGGTCGGCAGCTCCATCTCGGTGCTGAGGTTCATGTTGACGTAGAAATCGTCGGACAACGAGCTATAACGATTCATCCAGCCGGTTCCTTTTGGTTCGCTTCTTCCGAACCTCGCCCGCCGAAAGAAGGGATTCGTGCTGCCGGGGAGTACAATATGGAGCCATCCCTAGTAGTATAGGGCGGGGGACCTTGGACTGTCAAAGCCTGCCGGGCCGCCGCTGCCCCGCCCGGGGCATACGCCCGGCTCCGGAAACCTCCATCGCGGATCGACTCATCCGAAATCTGAAATCCGAAATCTGAAATGAGCACCTCACCGAAACCAAGCGTGCGAGACTGCGTGGCCGTCTTCCCCACGTCCCTCGGCTGGATGGCGATCGTCGGTTGCGGGCAGGTCCTGAAGCAGCTCACGTTCGGCCATGCCTCGGCCGCGCGTGCAACAGGCGCGCTCGACCCTGCCCTGACCTGGGGCGCCCGCGTGGTGAACTGGAATCCCCGCCTGGTCCGCCGGCTTCAGGCGTACGCCATGGGCGAGGCGGAGGATTTCCGGGATGTACCGGTTGACCCGGGGCCGCAGACGCGGTTTCAGCGCCGGGTGACGGCGGTTTGCCGGTCGATCCCGAGAGGCAGCACCCTGAGCTATGGACAGCTCGCCGCCAAGGCCGGGTCGCCGGGCGCCGCCCGGGCGGTCGGAAACTGCATGGCGGCCAACCGCATCCCCCTGGTGATCCCTTGCCATCGCGTGGTCGGGGCCGGAGGCCGGCTTCACGGCTACTCCGGGCCCGGCGGACAGGCGATGAAGCGACTCCTGCTCGACCTGGAGCAGGGAAAAGGGGTCAGAACTCTTTTCTGCGAGGTTGGAAGCCGACGCAAGGATGGACCGCCGCGGTCGAAAAAGAGTTCTAACCCCTTTTCGCGGCGCGAGTTCCTCCGCGGCGTAGGCCGGTCCGTCCTGGGTGCTGTTGCGATCGGTTCCGGCCTCGCCCGGGTGGGAGCGGCCATCGACGGCGGCGCACCTTCGTCCGCTCCGGTTGAGCCTGCTGAAACCATCAAGCTCACTCCGCACCTGGCCGTCTATCGCGGCCCGGTCAACGTCGGGATCGTCCACGACGGCGAAAAGGCCCTCCTCATCGACTGCGGGGATGGCGGTGTGACGGCCGCCTTGGCGCCTCTGGGCGTTGCGGCCGTCGATCAGGTCCTCTTCACGCACCACCATCGCGATCAGGCGTGCGGGGCACACGCGTTGGCGGCCCGCGGTGTACGGATTCTCGTCCCTGCCGCCGAACGGCAGCATTTCGACGACGTGGCCTCCTACTGGAAGAATCCCTCCAGCCGCTGGCACATCTACAACCAGCACCCGCACCACCTGATGCTGGCCGAGCCGGTCCGCGTGGATGGAGTGCTCAAGCCGGACCAGGAGATCGCTTGGGGGCCCGCGCGAATCCGCGTCCTCGCCACCCCCGGCCACACCGACGGCTCGATCAGCTTCCTGGTCGAGGCGGATGGGCGCCGGGTCGTCTTCTGCGGCGACGCGATCTACGACGAAGGGCAGCTTTGGGAGCTTTACAGCCTGCAAAAGGGGACGATGACCAGCGATTACCACGGCTTCCTCGGCGCCCGGCCGCAACTGGTCGAAAGCCTGGGCCGAATCAAGGCCGCCAAGCCCGACCTGCTCGTGCCTTCCCACGGCCGGATCATGCGCGATCCGCCCAAGGCCATCGATGCCCTCGTCCATCGTCTCGACGTTTGTTACGACAAGTACGTGGCGATCTCCGCCCTGCGCCACTACTTCCCCAAGATGTTCCAGCAATACGCCGGGCGCAAAGACCACATGCCGATCCGGCCCGGAAAGCCGGTCCCGGAGTGCCTTCGCCACTTCGGCACCACGTGGGTGCTCGTCTCCAAGGACAAGGCGGCCTTCGTGATGGACTGCGGCGGGGCCGACGTCGTCAAGCGAATCCAGGGGCTCATGGCCAAGGGCGAGATCCGCGGCGTCGAAGGGCTCTGGGTCACGCACTACCACGACGACCACGTAGGCGCCATCCCCGCCTTCCAGAAGACCTTCGATTGCCCGTGCATCACCGACCGCCACGTGGCCGAGGTCATCAGCGACCCCATGGCCTGGCGCCTGCCGTGCATCTCGCCGAGCAAGGCCCGCGTGGACCGGGCCACCAAGGACGGCGACTCCTGGCAGTGGCACGAGTTCCGACTGACGGCCTACCACTTCCCCGGGCAGACGCTCTATCACTCGGGCCTCTTCGTGGAAGGGGGCGACCTGCGCATGCTTTTCGTGGGCGACTCGTTCACCATGGCCGGGATCGACGACTACTGCGCGCAGAACCGCTGCTGGCTCGGCCCGGGCGTTGGCTTTGACCGCTGCATCGAGTTGATCGAAAAACTCCGGCCCACGCACCTCTTCAATTGCCACGTGGACCTGGCCTTTGACTTCACGCCGGAGGAGTGCCGCTTCATGCGTGAGAACCTCGCGGAGCGAGTGTCGCTCTACGGGCAACTCTTCCCGTGGGATCACCCCAACTATGGCATGGACGAGGCGTGGGTCCGCTGCCATCCTTACGAGCAGCGGGCCAAGCCGGGCGGCGAGGTGAAGTTCAGCGTGGTGGTGACGGACCATTCGGCCGAGAACCGCAAGATGAGCTGCCGCGCGGTGTTGCCGCGCGCGTGGGGCGGCGGCACGACTGCCTGGGCAAACACCGAGGTGGCCGCCAAGCACGACGGCCAAATCGGACTCTCGCTGAGAGTCCCCGCCGACGCCAGGGAAGGCCGCTACGTGATCCCCGTGGACCTGCACTACGACGGCCGCCTCATGCCGCAGTTTACCGAGGCGATTGTCGTGGTGTAACGGGGGACTGTCCCGATTTTCGCGTAGCGAAAATGGGACTGTCCCCTTGCGAAGAGGGTAAGGAGTCGAAGAATGTCCAATCGCGCCTGGCTTGCCGTTGCTGCCGTAGTCGCCTTGCTGGTGCCTCTTGGCCTGGTGGGAATCCTGGCAGGATGGGTCCCCGAGATTCCGAGAATCGGGCTGACTCACGTCGCGACTGCCTTGCTGGCAATCCTGATTCTTAGCCACTTGCTGTGGCATCCGCAGGGCCAGGACGAGCGCATCCTGCAAGACATGGAACAAAGACGGGCCCGCGGAGACGCGTCCCTCGATGACGTTCTTCAGATGCTTCCGCACCTGCTGCCCGAGAGCCAGCGGACCCACCTTCTCAATCTGGCGAGCGAGAAGACCGGGGACTGCCAAGGCAGCCGCGTCCTGCGCGGAGAGCTGCGGCGGCTCTGCGCCATGGGCCTGGTGCAGCCGAAGATCGGCCGGCGGATCCGGCAGATCACCGACGGGCTGGTCTTCGACCTGGGCGATTACGTGGAGCTGACTCCCTTGGGCCGCGAGTGGGTCGGCTGCATTCAGGCGATTGAGAAGGCCGAGCGGCAACACGGAGGGATGAAGGATGAGGGATGAAGGATGAAGGATGAGGGATGAGGGATGAATGACCAATGACCAAAGCCCAATGACCAATGGGAAACGTCCTTGGCGATTGAGCCTTGGCCATTGAGCCTTGGCCATTGGGCCTTGGTCATTGAGCCTTGGTCATTGGTCATTGGGCCTTGGGCCTCGCCCCGGATTCCGGGGGGTGCGGGCCAAAGAAAACTGCGGCGGAGTCTCAAGCCGCGCATCGACATCGCCAGTCCCCGACTCTATACTGAAAACCACAACCTGACGCCATGACGAGGAGTCGCGATATGAAGAGTGGGTTTTGGTCGCCGGGGCTTGCGTGCGCATGTTTGGCCTTGATCGCCGGCACCGCGTTGGCAGAAGCCGGAAACTATCTGGGGCCGTCGGTGGTCGTTGCGTCTAAGGACGGAGCGAGCCTGTTTGTCCTGAACTTGGACGCCAGGCAGATCGCGGTCGTCCAGATCGCCGACGGCAAGGTGGCCCGGACCATCGCCCTGCCGGCCGAGCCGACGGGCATGGCGCTGAGCCCCGACGGCGGCAAGCTCTACGTCACCTGTGTGACGCCGCTGGGGATCGTCTCCGCAATCGACGTCGCCAGCGGAAAGATCACGGCCACCATCCCTGCCGGGCACTACGCCGAGGCCCCGGTCGTCTCGCCCGACGGCAAGCGGCTCTACGTCTGCAACCGATTTGACAACAACGTCTCGGCGATCGACCTGGACGCGAAGAAGGAAATCGCCCGGATTCCCGCCGTGCGCGAGCCGATTGCCGCGGCGATTACCCCCGACGGCAAGACCCTGGTGGTGGCCAACCTCCTGCCCAACGACCGGTCCGACGCCTACGACGTGGCCGCCGTGGTGCAACTGATCGACACGGCGACCGTCCAGTCGGCCGCAGTGCGCTTGCCCAACGGGAGCTCGAGCCTCCGCGGCGTCTGCGTTTCGCCGGACGGCAAGCACGCCTACGTGGCCCACATCCTTGCCCGCTACCAGATGCCCACCACGCAACTGGAGCGCGGCTGGATGAACACGAATGCCTTGAGCATCCTTGACGTGGCCGCGAAGAAGCTGGTCAACACGGTCCTGTTGGACGACGTGGACCTGGGCGCGGCCAATCCCTGGGGCGTGGCCGCAAGCGCCGACGGCAAGATGGTGTGCGTCACCCACGCCGGCACCCACGAGCTGAGCGCGATCGACGTGCCCGGCGTGATGGAGAAGCTCTCCAAGATCCCCGCCCAAGCCAAGCCGTACGAGCCCGGCAAGCCGTACGACGACCGCGGATCGTTCTCTTCGCCCACTCAGGACGACGTGCCCAACGACCTGGCGTTCCTGGTCGACCTGCGGCGGCGGATCAATCTCCGCGGCATCAGTCCATGGTCGATCAAGCCGACCGGCCCGATGGCCAACGGCCCGCACGGCGTGGCGATCGTGGGTTCCAGGGCGTACGTCGCGCTCTATTTCAGCGACAACCTGGCGGTGGTCGACCTGGGGCCCAAGCCCGAGCGGCTGGTCTCGTGGATCCCGCTGGGGCCCGAGCCGCAATTGACCGCCCGGCGCCGCGGCCAGATGTTCTTCAGCGACGCCGACCTCTGCTTCCAGCACTGGCAGAGCTGCTCA
>CAYGZI010000077.1:4661-14249 GCA_964354245.1 uncultured Planctomycetaceae bacterium | reverse complement strand
ATGCGGGTCGCCTGGAGCGTCGAGTAAACGCTCACCTCGGCCCGTTGGACGTGATAGCCGACGACATCCTGCGCCGGGGACTTGTTCCACTCCAGTTCCACCCGGCGTGGATCCGGCACCGACACCAGCAGGTCAGTCACCACGGGCGGGTGCGTTGAGACGAGGGGAGATGCCGCCAGTACGCTCCCCTTGTCGTCCTCCATCCGCACCTGATAGAAGTAGCTCTCCCCTCGCTTCACCCCGCCATGCTGGGTCTCGCACGTCACAAGCGTCGACGGCCCGGTGGGTAAGCCCAATGCTATTTGTGTATCTTTGACAAGGGGCAAGAGGTGGAGTTGCACGCCCCATGGTTGGTCGCTTTGTGCGCCGTAGACTCTGTAGCGGAGGCCAGCCTTGTGCGGCGCTTTCCAAGTCAGCGTTGCACTGTCTGGCCCGGTCGTCACTCTGAGATCCTCCACCTGGGGCGCCAGCGGCGGGGCCTCGGCGTAGCGGAACGTCAGGATCTGCTGCTCGTCCTTGGTGCGGTTCTCCAGGACGAACAGATTCCGGTCAGGCAGGTACAAGAGCACCCGATTCCGGTCGCCGGACGGGTCCGGCTCACGCCCGACCTTGAGCCGCGTCCAGGCGGGCTTAGTCACGTCAAGGGCCCACGTCTCCAGCCCATTGGCCCCTTGTACGCTGCAAAGCACAATCCCGCTGCGCGTGTCGGCCGCCAACACCGGGCAACTCTTGTCCGCCGGCGGGTGCTCCTTGACCTCCAGCACCCGCCATTGGTTCTTGCGCAGGTCATAGACCCACGTGCGCGGGTCGCTCTGAAACTGCGAGCCGAAGAGGACGAACAAGCGATGCACCGCGTCGTAGGTGAAGCCCGGCTGGGAGAGGTTTGGCTGCGGCCCGCCGGCGGGCTTCATCTCGTGCCAGGTGTTAGCGTAGAGATCGTAGACTACGGTGCCGTGGCTGGAGCCTTCGCCGCCATGGAGGACCGTGACGCGAAGCTCAGGATCGTAGGCCGCCCCCCGCAGCGGCGACGGCCAGACCTCGGGGCACGGGCGCATGGCCCGCCAGGTGTTCGCATCGAGGTCGTAGGTCCAGACCGAGCTGTCCTTGAGATAGATCTCCCGCGGCGACTGCCAGCCGTGGCTGCCGCTGAACGACGGGAAGCGGATGAACCGCCGCAGGGCGTCGTCGAAGACGTTCTGCTGTCCGCAGCAGACGCCGGGCGGGGCGTCGTTGGGCTCCTTGAGGGTCCAAACGTCGCTATCGAGATCGTAGGTCCAGACCTCGGCGTTCTGCTCGCCGCCGCCCCCTTGGTTGTGACCGCTGTAGCGGATCAGGAGCTTGCGGAGCGGGTCGTAGCCGTAGGTCGTTTCATAGCCCATCCTGGGCGAGGGCTTGGTGTCCTTCTTCGCGGCCGTGGCTTCCTGCGGGTGGCGCTTCACCCAGGTCATCAGGGGATATTGCTCCTCAGCGGCCGCGGCGACCGCCGCCAGCAGCACCGCGAAGCCGGCGACGGCGCCAAGTGCTAACTTCCTCGACACGCATGGCTTTCTCATCTTTTCTACCTCCTCACACTAACCGCCAAAACAAACGGGTTTTCTTTGGACTGCGGCGATTCATCGCCGCTTTCCCGACACGGTTGTACCGGAATGGGGAGATCACGAAAGCGCGAAAGGACGAAAGCACGGAGAACACGGCAAACGGCGGCGGGCGCCCCGATCGCTCGTCGGCATGTTTCGCGTTTTCGTTCTTTCGTGTTTTCGCGATCTCTTTCCTCACCTGCCCCACGGTCAAAAAGCGGCGATAAATCACCGCACTCCAAAAGGTCGCTTGCGTCGGCAGTAAGAAGCACCGATCACGGCTTGTCCAGCTCGAACCGCAGGTCGCTGGTCGGTTTGTCGATGGTCACCTCCAGGCCGCTCGTCTCGGCGCTGGTGTACTTCTGCGGAACGAGTTGGTTCGCGGGGTCGTTCACGTTGGCCGCAACGTTCTTCTGGGTCATGAGGAACACCCTGTACCGTCCCGGGATCACTCCGTCGCCCGGCCTGATGGTCATCATTTCGAATGTGCCGTCTGGCCGAATCCGCGCCGACGCCCCTTTCCGGATCTGGCCTTCAATTATCTCTCGCGTGTCCGCCGGCGCGAATGTGATCGCTGCCCTTCCGCCCTCCGGCACTTGAAGTGGCGTCCCGTCTCTGAATTTCACCGTGCCGGAGACCTTGACGAGCTTTGGGCCCCTCGCTTCCACCGCGGCTGGCTCCTTCAGTGCGGGCTTCGATGCCACGGCGTGCGACCACTCGCGGCTTTGCCGTTTGAGCGTCATGATCGCCGTCGTGGAGCCGGGCTCAGACTCGAATTTAGTCGGGCGCTCGGTGCCCGGGCGGTCCATGCAGATCTTCAGCTCGTCGCCAGCCAAGGAGTAGAGCCCTCGGAGCACCTGAGCGTCAGGGCCGATAAGGTCGATGGTTTTCGGCGACGCGGTCGAGTCCAACCGATATTGTCCGCTTTCTCCGACGTCCGGTCCTTCGAGTGTCGTGATTTTGCCGCCGCCGATTGCGAATGTCATGGGCGGCGGGTCCTCCAGTTTGCCCTCGTTTACCAACGAGCCGAGCTTCCACGTCCCTTGGATCTCCTTGGCGTCGTCGGCCTCCGCCGCGGGCTCAGACTGCGTGCCGCCGCGGCGGCACCCCGGCAAGAGCGAAACGGCCAGCATCATCACCGCAAACGAAAACCAGCATCGAACGTTTCTCATGGCAAACCCTCCCGCCTTTTCCGAGGCAACCGGACAGTATGACGACTGGGAGCATGATACTCCTTTTCCTTGGGGTCGTATACGCCCCCGCCCCTGTAGGGCGGGCATCTTGCCTGCCAAGGGCAACCACTTCCGTCAGGCTCCCGGGCCGGTTAGACTGGCAGCCCGTGGCAAGCGGACCCTTTTTCCATGAGGTAACCATGCGTCTACACCGAATGCACCAGGCACCCATCGTTTTAGCGTTGATCCTTCTGGCCAGCCGCACCGCCTGCGCTGCCGAGCCGGCCACGAAGAGTCCAGACGATAGCGCTCGCCCGTCCAGGCCGGCCGGCGCAATCAAGGCCGACTATCCCATCCAGCCGGTCCCGTTCACGCAGGTCCGCATCGCCGACGAGTTCTGGGCCCGCCGCCTGGAGACGAACCGCAAGGTGACCATCCCCTACGCCTTCAAGATGTGCGAAGAGACGGGGCGGATCGACAATTTCGCCGTTGCCGGGCGACTCAAGGAGGGGAAGTTCCGCGGGATCTACTTCAACGACTCGGACCTCTACAAGGTGATCGAAGGGGCGGCTTACGCCCTGGCGATCCAGCCCGATCCGGAACTCGACAAATACCTCGACGGCGTGATCGCCAAGATCGCCGCCGCCCAGGAGAAGGACGGCTATCTCTACACCGCGCGCACGCTCAGCGGGCCCGGCTACATGCCGCCCGGCGGCAAGGAGCGGTGGTCCGACCTGGCCGGCGGGCACGAGCTTTACTGCGTCGGGCACCTCTACGAGGGCGCAGTGGCCCACTACCTCGCGACCGGCAAACGCACTCTGCTGGACGTGGCCCTCAAGAACGCGGACCTCGTTTGCAGCGTCTTCGGACGCGACAAGAAGACCAACCCCGACGGCCACCAGGAGGTCGAGATCGGCCTGGTGAAGCTCTACCGCGTCACCGGCGACGAGAAGTACCTGAGGATGGCCAAGTTCTTCCTCGACTCCCGCGGCCACGCCTGGGGACGACGGCTCTACGGCGACTACTGCCAGGACCATAAGCCGGTAATCGAGCAGACCGAGGCGGTCGGCCACTCCGTGCGCGCGGGCTACATGTACTCCGGCATGGCGGACGTCGCCGCCCTGACCGGCGACGCCGACTACATCCGGGCGATCTCGCGGATTTGGGAGAACGTCGTGGGCCGGAAGCTCTACCTCACCGGCGGCGTGGGGGCCCGGGGCGGGATCGAGGGATTCGGCGCCGACTACGAGCTGCCCAACGCCAGCGCCTACTGCGAGACCTGCGCCGCGATAGCCATCGCCTTATGGAACCACCGGATGTTCCTCCTGACCGGCGACGCGCGATACCTCGACGTCGTCGAGCGGGTCATCTACAACGGCTTCCTCTCCGGCGTTTCGATGGAAGGGAACCGGTTCTTCTACCCCAACCCGCTGGAGGCCCCTCGCGGCCGCGGCCGCTCGCCGTGGTTCGACTGCGCGTGCTGCCCGTCGAACGTGGTCCGGTTCGTGCCCTCGATCCCCGGCTACGCTTACGCCCATCGCGGCGACGCGCTCTACGTCAACCTCTTCATCGGCGGCAGCGCGACCGTGGGGCAGGTTGGCAACCTGCCCTACAAGAGCAGCGTCCGCGTCAAGCAGGAGACTCGTTATCCCTGGGACGGCGCGGTACGGATCACCCTCGATCCCGTTCAGTCGCGGGAGTTCGCCGTCCACGTCCGCATCCCGGGCTGGGCCAGAAGCGAGCCGGTCCCGAGCGATCTCTATCGTTACTTGAACAACGACGGCTCCCCGACAAAGGGGGACAGTCCCATTTTCGCTGCGCGAAAATCGGGACAGTCCCCGGTATCGCTCAAGGTCAACGGCAGCCCGGCGGAGGTGAAGCTTGACAAGGGCTTTGCCGTCATCCGCCGCGTTTGGCAACAGGGAGACACGATCGAGCTGGGCCTGCCGATGGCTATCCGGCGGGTCGTGGCCCACGAGAAGGTGCTGGATGACGCCGGACGGGTGGCCCTGGAGCGCGGGCCGATCGTCTACTGCGCCGAAGGGCTGGACCAGAAGGGCGGGCGCGTGGTGAGCCTGCTCCTGCCGGATAGCGCCCCGCTTGGCTCGGAATTCCGCAAGGACTTGCTCGGCGGAGTTCAAGTCGTTCTGGGCAAGGCCGCTTCTGTAAGCCGGGCCAAGGACGGAAAGCCCGTTGCGGGAGCAGAGCAGGATTTCCTTGCCATTCCCTACTATGCCTGGGCCCATCGCGGCCCGAGCCCAATGACCGTCTGGCTGGCCCGCAAGATCGCTGCGGCCAAGCCGCTGCCCGCCCCGACCACGGCGTCGACCAGCAAGGTGACGGTCTCCAGCGGGACCGGCGTCGAGGCCCTCACCGACCAACTGGAGCCGCGCAATTCGATCGACCACTCGAATCCCTATTTCCATTGGTGGCCGCGCAAAGGGACGCGCGAATGGGTCGAGTACGACTTCAAGAAGCCCGAGCGGGTTTCCGCGGCCGCGGTCTACTGGTTCGACGACACCGGGATCGGCGAGTGCCGCTTGCCGAAGTCGTGGGGTCTGAAGGTCAAGGTCAAAGGCGAGTGGAAAGAAGTGTCGAACCCCAGCGGCTATGGCGTGGAGAAGGATAAGTACAACCGCACCACGTTCGACCCGGTCGAGGCCGAGGCAATGCGCCTGGAGGTGCAGCTTCCCGAGCGGCTTTCGGCCGGGATCCACGAGTGGCGCGTCGAGTGAGGGCGAAGAGTGCAGCATCGGCGAATTTGCACCGTTGGCATCGGCCTATTGTACGCGGCGGTTTTCTTATCGGACGCCCTCGCAAAGGACTGGCCGCAATGGGGCGGTCAGGACGGGCGCAACATGGTCTCCGAGGAGAAGGGCCTGCCGGAATCGTTCGTGCCCGGCGAGAAGAACCCCAAGGGCGGCGGGATCGACCTGGCCACGACGAAGAACGTCAAGTGGGCCGCCAAGCTCGGCACCATGAGTTGCTCCACGCCGGCGGTGGCCGGCGGCAAGGTCTTCATCGGAACGGCCTCGGAAGGCCAGGGCGTGCTCCTCTGCCTGGACGAGCAAACCGGAAAGCCCCTCTGGCAACTGACCTGCCCGCCGCGGGACGTTCCCAAAGTCATCGACGGGCGCCACGGCTGTCAACGAGGGGCGAGGCCAGGAGAGCGCACCATTGCTGGGGGATTCATGTTGCCATTAAGGTGGTACGCGACAGGTCCTCCAGACACGACCGATTTGTGTTGAAATCCGTTGGCCGTCTTTGCAATGCGGCACTGAAAGGTATAGAATGACGCACACGTCGCTTTTCTCGTCACCTCTTCTTGGGGGTGGTTCGATGCGCGCGAGCATTGTCATTGCGGCCCACAATGAAGGCGAGGCACTGTGGAAGACGATCCGGTCCTGTGTCGAGACATGCTCCGGCTTGGACTATGAGATCGTCGTGGCCGACGACGCCTCGACGGACGATTCTGTCGCCGAGGCGCTCGGACGTTTCCCGCGGATTCGAGTCGTGCGGCAGGAACAGCGTCAGGGGGCAGCGCCCGCCAAAGACTTCGGCGCGCGGCAATCGGGGGGCGCCGTACTCGTGTTCCTCGACGGCCACTGCAATCCCGAGCCTGGGGCGATCGTCCGCCTCGTTGAGGACGTCGAGCAAGTCGGCGCCAGCGCCATCGTTACGCCGAGAATCCCGGCCTTGGATGTTGCGCAGTGGCGGAACATCCCGTCGCAGACGGGTGACGGCTACTTTCTCGACCTGGAGAAGCTCGACTGCGGCTGGTTGCAGCTCAGCGAGCTCCGCGGGGTCAATGTCGGGCGGAGGCGGTTTTACGAGTCCCCCGCGCTTATCGGCTGCGCCTTGGCAGTCAGCCGCGTGCTCTATGACGATCTCCAGGGCTTCGATCCGCACATGCGGATATGGGGCGTGGAGGACTTGGACTTCGGCCTGAAGTGCTGGCTGATGGGGCACCGCATCCTCCACGACCCCGACGCCGTGGTTGGGCACCGTTTCCGCGCCAAGTTCGACAACTACGACGTGCCCATGGAGCACTTCGTGGTCAACCAGTTGCGCATGGCGTGGAAGAACTTCACTCGCGGGGTGTGGTCCGACTGGGTGGATCGGGCGCGGCAGCGGCACGCGGGGCGGTTGGTGGACCACCCGGAAGGGTTGTGGGCCCACGTCTGGGATCTGTTCACGGCTGGGCGTGCGAGCGCGGATCAGGAGCGGGCGTACCTGCACGCCAAGCGTCCGCGCGACGAGTTCTGGTACGCGGAGCGGTTTGGCCTGACGTACCCGCGGCTCCATTCGGCCCCGCTGGTCGCGGTGCCGGGATGGTTCCAGGCACGGCTGATGGCGGGCCCCTCGCCCAGTCCGTCACCAAGTCCGCCGCCCGCTGAATGGAAGGCCTGGCCCGGAGGGCAGGAAGATCGCAGCCTTAACCTACCCGAAGCTTTCATAAGCGAAGATTTCGGTTTCACGGGCAACGTGGATTGGGATGTTGGAGGTGGCTGGTCCGGGGCGATAATCTTGGAGACGAACAGCACGACAGCGACGAACCGTGCGAGCATCACCGTTCGATACGACTCAGCGTCGGGTAGTTCAGGCGAGGACGACACGGTCTGGGTCCAGGCGACGCAAGGCGGAGTGACGAAGACCAAGAAGCGGACGGTCTTTTACGTATCGTGGTCCCTCAAGTTCCAGGGTGCCGTTGAGAACACTGATTTATTCTTCCCCGCCACGTCCGGCGGCAATCGGCGCGTGTGCGCGTTTAACTGGCCTCCGGACGACAACGCAACCCGGGTGAGCGCAAAGATGGAGGCCGTCCTTGGTTTCACGCCCCAAGGGATAGCGTGGTCCGCTCGCGGGGTCACGTTCAAGTACGGTGTAGACGGCGGGTTTCCCAAGTTCGGTCTGCGACTTGAAAGGAAACGGCGTGCTTCTGATGTCAACCAGCCAGTTGGCGCAGCGAATCGCTCGATTGAAACGAACGAAGATGATTGGTTCAACGAACCTCTCTCGCATCCGGGTGATTGTCAGCACCCGACAGATGCGCGCCCGGATAAGGCGTTCCGAATTGACGCACCGTCATTCGATCCCACCGGATTCGTTCAAGAAGCCATGCGAGGCGATCTACGGGAGATCGCGCAGTGGTGCGACGGCGGAGGTTGGAAGCAGATCAGTTACGCGTCCCAGGGGGAGTGGCAGGCGAATCTGACGTCGGTGTTGCCAAACGGGGCGAAAGGCGGGACCAACAGTCACGGCGCGGGCGTCCCTGCAACGAACGTGCCAAACACGCAGCCGGTTGCGAACGCCGGACCGAACCAGACGGTGTCTAGTGGCGCTCATGTGATACTGAACGGATCGGGGAGCTCAGATGCGGATAACGACACGCTGACGTACAAGTGGACGCAGACGGCCGGACCACAAGTGACCCTCTCCAGTACTACGTCCCGCAGTCCGGACTTCACCGCGCCGACCGGGCCAGCGACACTCACGTTTGAGTTGAAGGTGAAGGATATCACCCAGGATCTGCTGAGTCACAACCCCGGTAATGCAGAGAGTCAACCCAGTACTGTCACTATAACGGTCCAGGCACCTTAGGATCGAGCGTAAAGGGGATACCCGTGTTCTCAGGCGAGTGGTTGCGTCGCAGTCGGAGCAGGATGCGACTTGTCTCTGTAATATTGTTGGTCACAATTGCCGCAGGTGCCCTCGAAACGTCGGGCCTTGGCCTTAAGGAGCGTTACATGGGATCAGAAAACGATCTTCTGTCAGCCGAGCCCCGAACGCGCGACGCGGCGGTGGATCGGATTCTCGGCGATCGCGGATTGGTCATCCAGCGGCTGATCCCGCTGATCGACCCGGCAAACGCTGATAAGTACGGCGACGGGACGCGTTGCGCGGCGGCATACTTGCTCGGTGAGTTCCGCGCCATCGAGGCGATTCCCGTCCTTGCGAAGGCCCTGGCTAAGGAACCGGGGCGACATAAGGCATGGGAGGGGTTCTTCAGCCGGTACGATGCACCGGTTTTTGGGGCATTGGTCACCATCGGGCGGCCGGTCGTTCCGGCCATGATCGAGAACATCGAGAAATCGGAGCGCGAGGGGCTTCGGAAGCAGTCAATCCTCGTGGTGGGCCACGTTCTCGGGGGCAGGCGGCGGTTGTTGGAACTGCTGACGAAACTGGAGGAGCGCCAAGCTAAGCAGGTTGCGCCGAACCAGGATGTTCTCCGTCGCATCCGCGAAGGACGCCGATGGATCGAGGATTCAAAGGAGGGCGCCGAGGCGTTATACTGAAACCGGCACAAAGGAGATAGCCGTGAGCTTGAGGAGCCTTTTGACGGCGCGCCGCGGGCGGCTCTCAATCACCGCTGTCGCGGCGCTGACGGTGTTGATCGGGGTGGCTGCGGGAGCTTCGGCGTTGGGCCTTAAGCAGCGCGAGCGTGACCGCCTGAGGGATCTTGAATCGCGCGAGCCGGCAGCGCGCGACCTCGCGGTGGACCGCATTCTCCAGGATCGCTTGTCGCTCATCGAGCGGCTGATTCCGCTGATCGACCCGGCGAATGCTCAGAAGTACGGCGACGAGACACGATGCGCGGCGGCATATCTGCTGGGCGAATTCCGGGCCGTGGAGGCGATTCCCGTGCTTGCGAGGGCGCTGGCCAAGGAACCGGGCCGGGTCATCACGAGCGACATCAGCCGTTACGATGCGCCCGTTTTCAACGCACTAGTCAAGATTGGGCGGCGCGCGGTTCCGGCGATGATTGAGAACATCCGGACATCGGACGACGATCGCCACCGGAGGACTGCCGGCAGGTCCATTGCCACTGCGATTATGCG
>CAYGZI010000077.1:0-4651 GCA_964354245.1 uncultured Planctomycetaceae bacterium | reverse complement strand
TGCTCGTCGTGAGCCATGTTCTTGGCGGCAAGCGGCGGTTGCTGGAATTGCTAACGAAACTGGAAGATCGTGAGGTTAAGGAGCGGACACCGAATCAGGATGCCCTCCGCCGCATCCGTGAGGGACGCGCGTGGGTCGAGGCGAAGGTCACCGAGAGCGAGGAGCCGCTGTACTGAGACCATGGTTCGCACCCACGCGCCCGGTTACGCGAAAGCCAGACTCCGACACCGCTTGCGGGTCGCCTTGCTCACGCCCACGTTGGTGATGGGAGGCGCGGAACGCTGGATGGTCAGCCTCGCCCGTTGCTGCCACCGCGAGCGGATCGAGTGGACCGGCACCGCCCTGAGCGACGGCGCGCCCGCCAGCGCGGAACTCTGCCGCGAGATGGCGGCGTTTATGCCCATCTATGCTGGCCCGGGAGCGGGACCGACCCAATTCTCCCCTTACGTGACCTACTGCGATTCGGCCAAGGCGGCACTCGCCGCCGCCCTGCGCGGCGCTGACGTGCTGCTGACGTGGGGCGTCCCGTGGCTAGCCGACCTTACGGGGCGATTCGACGGCCCGGTAGTCCTTGTGTCGCACGGCTCGGGGGAGTGGTGCCTGGAAACAGTGCGTACCAGCGAGTCGGGGGCCACGCATTTCGTCGCCGTTTCGGAGGCCGCCCTGGAGCCATTCACGCCCTCGGCTCTGAAGGTCGCCACCGTGATTCACAACGGGGTCGACGTAGAGCGTTGCACGCCTTCTGTACCAAGGGACGACGTCCGCAGGGAGTGGGGGTTCAGTGATCGGCATCGACTGATCGGCTATGTCGGGCGATATTCCTGTGAGAAAAACCCCCAGGCGGCGGCGCAAGCGGCGCTCTACCTCGGTGGAGATTACCGTGCCGTGTATTGCGGGGAGGGGTGGATCGGCGACTGCCTTCGCCGCCAGGTCCGAGAGATGGCCGGGGGGCGGGCAAAGTTCGTCCCGATGGATCGGCAAGTGGGCAACGCCCTTTCGGCCATCGACGTCTTTGTTCTGGCAAGCCCAACCGAGGGCTTCTCCCTTTCCATGACCGAGGCATGGTACTGCGGGGTGCCCGTTGTCGCGACCCGAGTCGGGGCCGTCCCAGAACTCGAGCGGCTCTACGGCCCGATGGTCTCGCCCGTTCCCGTCCATCCTTCTCCCGAAGAGTTGGGACGGGCCGTGGAGAATGCCCTGACGGACCGGTTCCGTGAGGAGGTCGTGACGAAGGCCCGGGAGGTGGTTTGCGCCCATTACACGGCTCGGGCGATGGCAAGGCGATGGACGGACTATCTCCTTTCGCTGACTGGATGAGCAGCAGTACGCAGCGCGCGATCGCCTTGATCGTGGCTCCTGCCTACAGCGGCAGCAGTCTCCTTAACCTGCTGTTGGACTCGCAAGAGCGCGTTCGCGGCCTGGGCGAAGCGATCCACCTGCGGCTGGGCACCGTTGACGCGACCTGTGCCCTGTGCGGCCGGCCTGTGCCCGGCTGCCCTGCGTACCAGGCAGTCGATCGAGATCACTTCTACCGCTCGCTTTTCGACTTCTACGGCGACTGCGACGTTCTGGCGGACTCCTCGAAGTCGCTGGCCGCGTGGGTAGGACGCCATCGCTTCGAAGGCGAGTTCGAGTACAGAGTCCTCCTTCTGAGCAAGGCGCCGCACGAGTTTGCCCATTCCTGGATTGGGCATCATCGACAAGAGACCGTTGCGGCAGGTTTTCAGACCTACCTGGATTTCTATGCGCGGGAGCTGTCGCTGCTGGCGGGACAACGCTGGTTCAAGCCCTGGCATTGTCTGCGGATCACGTATTATGAGCTTGCCGTGCGCACGCAAGCGGTTCTTCAGCGTCTTTGCGAGTTCCTCGACATCCCGCGGCCGCGTATGCCGTCGTGGCAGACGGATACGCACATCATCAACGGGAACTGGATGGTTGCCGCGCAGATTCGAGAGGAGCGCGACCTGTTCGCGAGTTCGGGATGGTACTTGGGTGGGAAGTACGTCGGCAAGTTCCAGAGGGTCTTCTATGACGACCAGTGGCAAACGAACAAGGACTTCATTGAAACGTGTCTGGGCATATACGAGCAGAGGAGCGACGAGCTCGACCGGCTTCTGACCGATCTCAGACAGCGGGATTCCAGGCAACAGATGAGCGTGCTGGAACGCTTCTTGGGCCGCTCGCGACAGCCTCCGCTTTGCCCAGAGCGCTACGCAGGATGAGCGTCGCTCATCAATCTGAGCCAGAAACGCCGAATGTTGCTGTCGGCAGGGAACTTTCGCGCGAAGAGGAATGGAGACGCCAACATCGTTTCCAGGTCTGTTTCCGTGACCCGGTGAAACTCATAAGGGCCGCCGCGGGTCCAATCCACATACGTAATCCCCCGCCGGGTTGTCTCCGTCTCGAAATGGACTCCCTCCACGCTGAGGATGGACGCCGGATAGTGTTCGCTTGCGGCTGGCACGGTGCGGAATGCCTCCAGGTATTGAGGGGCATTGGCCAGCAAGAGTTCAGCGTGTCGGCGGTTCAGGGCAATCCAGTCTGGCGAGACCAGGAAGTGCCCCTCAGCAAGCGTCTGCGGGGGCAGAAAATGGAACCGGACTGGGTACGGCGGCTTAGACGGCCAATCGCAAATCCAGCTTCGATCGTCAATCATGAGCCGTTGGTAACACAGGCCAAAGGGCCGCATAGGCAAACAGCTTTCGCTGAGGAAAGCCAGCTTGGCGATGTCCGGATGCCGGAGAGCTTCCCGAAGCAAGGCCAGCATCCCAATCAAATGGGCGTTATGCGGGTAGTCCCGGCCGTGTGTCGTCTGGACGTACTCGGGGATCACCGCGTTGGCGAACAGTGACGAGGTGATCCGATCGGGAACCTTCGCGTGGACGAAGATCCGGCACTTACCGGCTGCCCCGTGCAGCCAATCCTCCCAGAGGTCCGCAAAGGGAACTTCACCCCGGGTCATCATCAGCAGGCCGAGTTTGCGCATTGGTGCCTCCACTCCCCGGTAACTGCGTGCTTCCACCAGGTCAGACCCGGCTCATCGTAGAACTGGATTCCGATCGCGTTGGGCCGCGTGCGGTCGATGAAGGCCCGGCGCACGACAGGCCAGGGACGGTCCCCCTGGGGAATGCTCTGGCCCGCTAATCCCGCTTCGGCCCCAGGACCGTCTGGATCACCTCCGCGTACTTCAGCAAGGTCAGGTAGCTCCGCAATCCGTAGCCGTTGGACCGCAGCGCCTCGTCCGAGAAGTCGCCGGCGTACTTCCGGGGATTGGACGGATGCACTCCGTCCCGCGAGATCAGCGTGGGCACGTTGTACTCGTCGCCGGGCACGTCCTTAAACTTGGACATGGCTCCGTCCCAGTCGTCGGGGCGCCGCTTGAGGAGTTCGGCATGGTAGTCGCTCAGCGGCACCTTCATCTCCCGCGCGATCCGCCGCACCGCCTCGGCAAACACGGCCGCCTTTTCGGCCTGGCCGTGCTTGGGTGGGATCGTGCTCAAGATCGCGATCGTGCCGCGGTCCAGACACTTCTGGACCACATCGCGGGTCTTGGCCTCGTACTCCGCAAGGTCCACGACGCCCAGGTCGTTGGTCCCGAACATGATCAAGGCCACCTCGGGCTGGAGCTTGTCGAGCCACTTGTCCACGTTCTTGTGGGCCCAGCGGATGGTCATCTGTCCCTCGCTGCCGTACTCCGGCCCTTTCCAGTCCCAACAGGCCGGAAGCATGTGCCGCTTGACCAGGTCGTAGGCCTTAACCATTTCCGGCGGCGCATTCTTGCGCTCGTACTGGAGCCCGAACCAAAACGCCCGCGACACGGTGATCGAATCCCCGAACTGGGCGAAAGTCCCCGGCTTGCCCGCGAACCGGGCGTGGACCTTCTTCATGGGCTCGACCCAGTAGTCCGAATCGGGCGGGGCCGCTTGCAGGCGGAAAGCGGCGCAGACGCCGAGCAGGCCCAACGCCAGGGAAGTTCCGCCGGACAATCGCAACATCCGCCCGAGGCCCACCCCGGGCGTCCAACGCAGTCTTCGTGGTCTCATGGTCATGGTCCTCTGTGTGAGCGTCGGATACTAACGGCTCATCTTGCGGGCCTTTTCGAGGATTTGCGGCCGGGCGGCTTCCATCATGTCGCGCACGTCTTCGTAGCGGATGGTGCGCTGGTCGAAGGTGCGCCGCTCCAGGGCGCCGAGGAACCGGCCCTGGAACTCCTTGAGGTTGCTGCCGTAGATGTGGTAGCTGTCGGCCAGGTGGCAATACCGGCCCAAGCGGAGCGGCAGCCCGGAAAGCTCCGTCACCCGTTCGGCAATCCGCTGCTGCAACTGGACGAGGGCGAAGAGGTTCATCATGGCCGCCTTGTAGGCGTCGTTGGAGCGGAAGCGGACGTTCATGTTCAGCACGGCCTGGTCGCCCTCGGGCGTGATCCGGCACCAGACGCTCTGCAAGCACGCGGGGTCGTAGCAGGCCGTGTCTTCCCAGACCTTCCAGGTGACGGCTTGGGCCCGGCGGGTGTGCGGGGCCTCGGCCAGTTGACGGCAGAGCCGCTCGATCTGGTCGATGGGCCCCAGCGATTGCACTTCGTAGCGGAAGAGGCGCTGGTGGTAAGTGTATTCTCAGCGGGTGTCTTCGGGGTCGTCCGGATCGCGGACCA
>CAYGZI010000076.1:0-14258 GCA_964354245.1 uncultured Planctomycetaceae bacterium | reverse complement strand
CCGCGCTCAGCACCGCGATGCGGTCGGGCTGACGCGCGGCCTCGGCCAGGAACCCCGCCCGCACCCGGGCGTGGAATGCCTCGCCCTGGAGCTCCATCCGGTCGGGCTGGCGATCGAGCCGCTTGGCCGCGGCGTCTGCCGGCATGTCCAGGACGATCGTGAGGTCGGGGAGCAGCCCGCCGGTGGCAATGCGGCCCACTTCCCAGAGCGTCGCCACATCCAGCCCTCCGGCGTGGCCCTGGTAGACGACGTTGGCCAAGAGGTAGCGGTCCGAGACGACGGTCTTCCCGCTTGCCAGAGCGGGCCGGATGATTTCTTCGACGAGTTGTGCCCGGGCCGCCATGTAAAGGAGCATCTCGCTGCGGCGGTCGATCCGAAGGTCGTGGCGGTCCAACAGGAGTTGGCGGATGGCCTCGCCCAGCGGAGTGCTTCCCGGGTCGCGGCAGGCGACCACCTCGCGGCCTTGCTCGCCGAGCCATTGGCAGAACATGGCCACTTGGGTGCTCTTGCCGGTGCCGTCGCCGCCGTCGATGGAGAAGAACATGGCTGGGGGGAGAGAAGACTGAAGACAGGAGACAGAAGACAGTAGACTGGAGACAGTAGGCGTTGGTCAAAAGGGTCGCCGATGCGGGGCATCTTCTTCCTTTGCCGCACCGGGACCCCAGTGAGGGCCGGGGATCTCGGAAGCGGCGAACTCTGAATAGGTGCTAAGCATCCGCGCCGCATGACCGGCCACGATCCGCCGCAATTCGGGCGGCTGGACTACCTCCGCCTGGTCCCCGTACCCGAGGATCCACCAGGAGATCTCGTGCAGTCCGGACACGGTGACGCGGAAATCCAAGGCGCCGTCGGGACGGAACTCCAGCCGCTGGGTCTTGTGCCACGCGACTTCGGCCACGTTCTGAGCCACCTTCCTGGTGAAACGGACGACGACTTCGCGGTCCGGACCCGGCTCGGGGATCAAGTGCCAGGCATTGCGGAGATACCGCTCGACCGAGAAGCCGTGGGGGATCTCATAGCGGTCCTCCAACGGCTCGATCCGGAGGATCCGCCCGAGGTTGAAGGTCCTGGTGGCGCGGTGCAGGGAAGACCGCCCGATGATGTACCAGCTCCGCCGGCTGAACAGAAGGCGGTACGGCTGGAGCCGCGTGCAAATCTCCTTCTCTTCGGCGAGGCTGCGGTAGGCGATGCGCACGCTCCGCCGGGAAGTGGCCGCGGAAAGGAGCAGATCGCAGGTCGATTCGCAACCGTCCAGGCGATTGGTGGGCACCATCTGGATTTGGACGGCACTGGCATCGGTCCGGACGCGCTCGCGGAGCCGCACGGGCAGGGCGTTTTCGAGCTTCATGGCCGCGTTGCGGACCGGCTTGAAAAAGGGCGCCGGCAACTGGCCCGCCAGGTCGTGGCAGAGGACCACCAACGCCATCGCCTCTTCGGGCGTGAAGTTGGTGGGCGGGAGATAGTACGTGCCGGGGATGTGATAGCGCTGCTGCGACTCGTCGTAGACCAGCGGCACGCCCGCCGTGCGCAGCGCGTCCAGATCGCGGAAGATCGTCCGCCGGCTGACCTCACACTCCCGGGCCAGCGCCTCAGTGTTGTGCTGCCTTCCACCCTGCAGCAGATTGATCAGTTGCAGCAGACGACGGAGACGCGACAGGTTCATGGGTGGCGCCGGAGCGGTTGGAAGTCGTTCGGCCCGAGGACGGGGCCTTCCAGGTCCCGGCCGGTTTGGCGGCCGGGGCCTGCTGGTAACTGGCCGGTTGGACCGGGGACGGCTGGCCCGCGGCGCTAGGCGAGGCGTCATCGGCCTTGCCAGCCAAGGCGCCGAGATTCAGCGATCCGAGGTCGTAGCCCTTCTGTGCCGCCCCGCTATTTTGATCCCGTTTGTTGGCCGGGGCAAGACCCCCGGCCGGGCCCTTGGCCCTGGACTGATCGGAAGACGGGGCCTTCGCTCCCGTCTGGTCCGGCCTTCCGCCCGAGGGCGCCTGGTCCGCGGGAATCGGCTTAGGGGTCAGGACCTCCTCGGGTGCCGGCGCGCCCTCCCGCTCCGCGGGAGTGGGCTTCAGAGGCCCTTGGCCCCGGACCGGTCCGGTGCGCCACATCTCCTGACCTTCGAGAGGCAGACCCTCGCCGCCGACGTTTTGCTGATACGGTCCCTGGCTGAGCACCTTGGGCTGGGTGAAGCCGTAGTTGATGTAGTGGGCGGCATCGCGGGCGCGGGCACGGCGGCGGGCGTCGAAATAGGCCTTGGCGGGCCACGGCCCCTCGGCCAGGTACACCCCGTCGTACTCCAAAAGCGAGCCTTTGCGGAAGTGAAGCTGCATGATTGCCAGGTTGTAGTCGGTCAGCGAGCGGTGGTACGAGTCCTCCGCGTCCGCCTTGCGGCGGTAGGCGTCGAGCACGAGGTTGGAGGCGGGTTTTTCCTTTCCTTTCTCGATCTGAGCCTCGAAGACCTCGACTTCCGTCTCTGCCGCGGCAAAGCGATTGTAGTTTTCCCGGGTGAGCTCGTATTGGACCCACATCTCGCGGAACGCGTCCGTCAGTTGGTGGTGCAGCTCCAGTTCCTGCTCTTGGAGGACCTTCCGTTCCCGCGTCAGGGTCAACTGGGCAAAACGGACTCCGGCCATCTCGCGGCGGAACCCAAAGGGGAACCGCAACTGCAGCTCCAGGTGCCAATCCTGGAACTGGCCGCTGGTCAACGAGCCGTAAGCGTCGACGGGCCGGTCGAAGGCGGTGATGGCGCGGTCCGAGTGGAGCAGCTCCCCGCCCAGGCCGTTCCACCGATAGCGGCCCACCGCATCCAGACGCGGCAACAGCCAGTTCTTGGCGGACATCAGCTCCAGCTCGGCCTGCTTGATCCGCCATCGCTGCTTGCGGAGCTCCACGCTGCGGACCAATCCCTCGCCGTACGCATCCGCCCAGTCGAAACGGACCCAGGCGGTGGCCGGTTTCGCGGTCGGATAGATCAGCCGGCCGTCGCCGGCCGTCAGCCCCATCATGTAGCGCAGCGCGGCTTCCGTCTTGTACAGGTTGGCCTTCGCTTGCCGGACGGCCGCCTCGAACGCGTAGTATTGTCCGCGGGCCTGGGCCTCGAAATTGGCGGGTCCTTCTCTCGAGCCCGTCTTGTAGAGGGCATAGATGCCCTGCCAGTAGACGAACGTCCGGTCGCGGCCCTCGATCGCGGCGTCCAAGCGGCGATAGGCGTAGTAGAGGTTCCAATAGGACTTCTCCACGTCCGAGACAAAGCCCCGCACCGCACCCTCGAAATCGGCCAGACTCTGGTCCACCTGAACGCGTGCAATCAACACGCCGGAATTGAACCCCGGCACCGCGCCCGGGCCGGCGATGCGGTTGAATCCCACCCCCGCCCCCTGCAAGAACGGATGGCGGAACTCGGCTTCCACGTTAGTGTCCCATGCGGCCTTAAACTCTTTGGTGGCCAAGGGGTTGGGCAGGGCGGGGATATTGTTCATCTCGTAGTTGACGTTGTGCCGGATGGCCCATTGGGTCCCCGTGGCCGCGATCTTGGCGATCTGCGCCTGGAACGTCCCCAAGTCCTGCTGAAGTACCCTCGGCCGGAAGTACAGCACATCGCCCGCCACGTTTTGGGGCGTATTGTTCTTTTCCCAAGAGACGTCCGTGGTGAACTGGGCGTCGAACGCAGAGAGGGCCGCTTCCACGCCGCTCCGCGCATTGGTCTCGGTCAGCGCGGGGATGAAGGTCGTTGCCGCCGTGCCCGGGGATTGCAGCAGGGAGCCGGGGGCCCCCTGGGCGCCCGTCGGTCCAAAGGCCAGTCCGCCCAGATTTCTTATGACCGTGCCGTTCTCCAGCGCAAGCTGAATCGCCTTATCGAGGTCCAAGTCCCAAATCTCCCGCGGCTTGGTCAGGTCGCCGGGGTCCTCGGGTTTTGTCTCGTCGACGGAGAGCGGAGGCGCGGCGTTTTCCACTTCGTCGAGACTCGTTGTCTGCGTGTCCGGGTATTCGATGTCGCTGGCCACGCCGACGTAGTGGCCGAGGTCGCCGGTCTGATTGAAGTAGAACGGCTGCTGAGGGCGACAGCCGGCCGCTGCCAGAACAGCCAAGCCAGATACGATTCCCAGGAAGGAGAGGTGCCGGCTCATTGGGTTTGCATTCCTTGCGTGGAAAGGTCGGAATAATCGGCCAACCTCATATCGGCACCGCAAACGATAGACTTTGGCAAATCGTTACAATCGGAAAATTGCTAAAAGCTCGCTCATGCCATCTAATCTATGCACCTTGCCCATGTTCATCGTCCGGCAGGGTCTGACGATGGCCGGAGGCGGTTCCTGATTCGAACTAAGTCTACCTTCGAGGGGACTGTACCCGGCCCTTTCTCGTATCGCCCGGCGTGGCCCCGTTGGACCGAGGCGGTCGGCCACACCCGGACTAACCTGGACGTATACCCCGACGGAGTGGATATGCCTGAATGGTGGACGCCATGCCCTACCTCGGTGGCTCGCCGGCGCGTGGTAGACTCCTCTTGAGGATTTCTCTGTTGTGGCGCGAACTGAGTCTGGGCGTATTGGACGCCCGCCGCCGTGCGGCGCAAGGGGTCGGTCATGGGCCAATGGGTTCCTCGGGTCTCGGCGATTCTTCGCCAGGTGCGCCGCGCGTATCTGGAGGCCAGGGCACGGCTCGGCGCCAAGGCGTTTTTCTGCCGCGCCTTGGCCGGGTCCTCCCGAGTCAACCTCTGCGTCAACTCCGATCTCTCGGTCTCCTGCACCTGCCACGACGTGGACGGCAGCGGATGGATCGGCGACCTCGGACGCCAGTCGCTCGCCGAAATCCTCTCCGGCCCGGTTGCACGGCGATTCCGCCGGCAGCTCGCCCGGGGACGCCTGCCCACGCCGCTTTGCAGCCGCTGCTGCGATCTGCGCCGGGTCGACCGGCGCACGGCGGAGCGCCTCGCGGACGTACAGCGTCTGCCGCAATACCTCAAAGTGGAGAACACCAGCGCCTGCAATCTCCGCTGTGCAAGCTGCCCGCGTCACCAGATCCGCCGGCTCCGCCGCAAGCCGTCGCTCTCGCTCGGCGAGGTCGAGCGGATTGCCGAAGAAATGCGGGATTGCGGCGTGGACACCCTGTCGTACCTCAACTTCGGCGAGCCCTTCTTCTCCAGGACGATCCGCCGCGAGTTGGAGATCATCCGCCGGGTCCTTCCGGACGTGTTCATCGAGGTCTCGACCAACGCCATGTCGATCGATTGCGACGACAAGCGCGAGGCCGCCCTACTGACCGACGACATGCAAGTCTCCCTGGACGGCATCTCTCAGCAAATGGCCCAGATGTACCAGCGCGGCATCGACTTCGACCGGGTCTTGCGGAACGTGACCGACCTGGTGGCCTATCGCGACGCCAGGGGCCTCCTGCGCCCGAAGATCGTCTGGAAGTACTTGCTCTTCCTTTGGACCGAGCGGCGAAAGCACCTCCTCCGGGCAATCGAGATGGCCCGGCAGGCCAACGTCGATGAGATATTCTTCGAGCCCACGCTCAGCCCGTTCTACGGCATCCCGATTCGCTACTACCTGGGGCTCTTGCGCGGCGTGGGGGAGAAGACCCCCGGCGGATTGCGCGTCGTGCTGCGCCCGCCGGAAACGGCCTGGACCGGGCCGTTCGGGAACGAATTGGGGACCCAGAGCGCAGCAGTCGAGGCGGCCGGCTAAGACCTTTCCACCCACCACCCGCCACCTCCTGCTAGTACGCCTTCTGGGCCTCTACGCCCTTGGACGGACGCGTCTGCATCTGCTTGAGCTGCTCGACCTGCCGGCCCTGGATGTCGAAATTCAGCGTCTGCACTCCCTCGAGCAAGGCGTCTCCCTTAGCCGCGGCCTTGCCGGCCCTGACTCCCGCCGCGGACGGCGCTGCCGGCTGGGCCGCCGGAGCGGCCGTCGCCGGCGCTGCCGGAACCAGGTTGGTCTGGCCGCGGAAGAAGGCGTAGCGGTTGGCTTCGACAGGCAGGAATGCCTGTCCTCCTGGCGGCGAGGTTGCCTGCTTTCCGACAGGCAGGAATGCCTGTCCTCCTGGCTCGGCCCGGGCGATCACGGTGGAAGTCCCCTTGATCCCGTCGGCCACAAACACGCCCCGCAGGTCGGTGGCCCCGGAGATGAACTCGCCGTTGCGCGTGCCGATCACCTTGACCTGTACGTCGTTCAGGTATCGGCCGGTGATCGCGTCCTTGACCGTCGTGCGCACGCGGCCGGAGGCAACGTCTTCCTGCACCTCGACCGCCAGCGGGGTCACGAGCACCAGTCCGCTGGTGTGCAGGTCCTCGCCGCGGCAGACGACCAGGTAGGCCCCTTCCTGCTTGACCGGCAGGGCCAGCTTACGCGTCTTGTCGGCGTAGTCCTTGCCCTCGCCGAGCTTGATCGTCTCCTCGTGCAAGGGGCGGATCCCGGCCAGGTTGATCTGCGTGATCCCGCCGAGGTTTCGCTTCAAGAGGCTGAACTTCAAGAGGTCGATCGTGTAGACCTTCACGTCGCACGAGGCGACGTTGCGGAACTTCAGCTCCACCTCGGCCGCCGTGCCCGGCTTTACGGTGGTCACCTCCGGCAGGTCGATCGCCTTGCGGACGAAGTAGAGGATCGCCTCCTTGGCGTCGGCAAAGCGGTCCTCCACGCGGCGGTACTCCTGGATCGCCTCGGTGGGCTTGCCGTCGCTGTGGAAGACCTGGCCGAGGATGTAAATCGCCCGCCACTTGTTGGCGCTTTCCGTCTCGGCCCCGGTGCGGCGGTCGATCCGCTTGGCCTCGGCGACCTGGCGGCACATCTTCAGTGCCTCGTCGTGGCGGCCGCTGGCGAAGTGGCAGTAGCCGATGATGTACCAGTAGCTGTCCAACAGGTCGCTCTTGGGATATCGCGCGGCATAGCGGTTGCACGCCGCCGCGGCCTGGTCGTAGCTCTTCATCTCCAGCAGGGCGTTGGCCGCGGCAAAGGCCGCCTGGTCGGCCGCCGGATCGTCCGGATGGGCCGTCAAGAAGCCCTCCAGCATGCGCCACGCACGCCGCACCAGGTCAACCCGGTTGACCTTCTTCTCGCGGAGCTTGGGGTCTTCGCCCGCCCCGGGAGCCTTGGCATAGACCCGCTGCGCCAGGGCGTAGGTCGCGGCCGCCACGTAGGCCTCGGGCGGATACTCGCGCAAAAGCCGCCCCATCACGTCCACGCTCCGCAGGAACTCGCCTTGGCCGTCCAAGAACCCGGCCACCCCGCTCTCGCGGAAGAAGCTGCTCTCGACCGTCGCCCGGAAGATAAGGTAGCTCCGCTCGTACTCGCCCAGCTCGTGGTACGCCGAGGCGACCTTCATGATCTTGGCAAACGGGATCTCCTCGGCCGGCCACTTCTCCTTGATGATCTCGAAGTAGCGGACGATGCCTGCCGGCGGTCCGAGCTCCAGGTGGACGTCCAGGAGCATCTGCACCGCGTCCTTGTAGACCTCGCCGCGGAGGTTCTTCCAGTTGTCCACCAGGTTGGTCAGGGGCCCCTGGGCGGTCTTGTAGTCGTGCTTCTGGAAGAGCCGCTTGCCGAACTCATAGAGCTCCTGCGGCGTCAGCTCGTACTTGTCGACCGACGCGGCCCCTTGCGCCAGCACGGCCAGCGGCTTGGGCGTCGAAACGGCCAACTGCTCCGGCCGGTAGGCGTTGCGGATCACCGTCGGGGCTGCGCGATACGTGCCCGGCAGGTAGCCGTTCAGCTCGTAGCGGATCGTGCCTACGTACCGCCGCGTCCCCACGTAGAAGGTGATCGCGCCCGGGGCGATCTCGAACCGCTCGAAACCGCCCTGCACCGATTTTTCGATCACCGTCGCCCCGCACGGGATCGGCTCGGTGATCACCAGGTATTCGAGCTGCTCCTCGGGCACGCTCGGCAGGACGTTCTTCCGCCAGATCTCCAACTCGACCTGCCCGCGCCGCCCCACGGGCAGTTGCGTGAGCGGGTTGCGGAACGTTCGGTTGACGACTTCGAGCACGCCGAAGCCTCGCGGGATCTCGCGGCCGTCGAGTTCCAGCGGGGCCGGCTCGTGAATCCGCACCACGCGCCACTCGTCGGTCGTGCTCTTGAGCTTCTCGGCCGGCACGAACCCGCCCAGGATGCACTGATACGTGTAGCGCCCGCGCCCGGTGATCTGGAACTGAATCCGCTGCTTCGGAACAGGGGACTGGCTCCGAGTCCCCGAGGTGCCTGTCCCCTTTTCCGTCGGCTTTGTAGGACGACTTTCCAAGTCGTCCCACTTCAACAGCTTCGCCGCGACGTCGATGGTCCGGGTCGTGGAGCTATCGTCGATGTCCAGCACTTGGGCCTGGACGTCGTTCACAAACACGGTCAGGCGATAGTGCTCGCCCTGGAAGCGGCTCTCGCTGAACCACTCGCAGAGGGCCAGTGCCGCGGGGCCGCTCGCCTTGTCCGGGCTCCAGCGATGCCCGACGCGGTGGGCCAAGAGCCAATCGACCAGCTCCTTGGCCTTGGGGGCCTTCGGAGTCACCCGCTGAAGGGCCAACGCGTACAGGCCGCGGAGTTCCGCCGGCGAATGGCTCCAGGGGAGCGATCCGGTCGGCACCAGCCGCTTCAGCGCCGCGTCGTCCAGGTTCTTCTGGGCCAAGAGTGCGAGCAGCTCGCCCGCCGTCGCCTTGCGGTCCATCTCCACGAAGGCGAGCGCCAAGTAGGCGAGCGCGGCGGCCGAGAGCGACGGCCGGTCGCGATAGAGCCGGTTGGCCACGGCAAAATCGCCTTGCCCGGCTGCCGAGAGCGCGTGGACCAGGATCGCCTTGCTTTCATAGTCGCTGTTGTCCGTGGCGGCCATCTGGTTCTTCAAGTAGCCGATGGCCTTGTTGTAGCAGTCGTCGGGCACCGGATACTTGGCTGCCCGGGCGAGGCTCAGGCCCCAGACCGCGCGGGCGCTCACGTAGCGGTCGCTCTTGCCCCCGCGCCCCGTCCAGCTCCAGCCGCCGTCGTCCTGTTGCGACGAAACTAGGAGCGAGACCGACGCGCGCACGCGGCCGTCGAGTGCTTGTGCTTGCGGGCTGCCTGCGTCACGCGAGCCGCCCATGAGTTTCTGAAGGCCGATTGAGGCCAACAAGTCGCTCGTGGCGGCATCCAAGCCGGAGGCAACGCGGTGGACGTCGATCTGGCACATCGGGGCCGCCCCCAGGACGATGTCCAAAAGGCTCCGCTCGACCGTGGGCCCGACGAGGATTTGCAGGCTGGGGCCTTCGAGCGTCATGTCCTTGGGCGGCTCGACCCAGACAGTGGTGTCGCTGGTGGCCGAGCCGCTGGCCGTGGCGTAGACCGCCATGCCGTAAGGCACCAGCGGCACGGTGCGGCGCACCACGTCGCTGTAGGACGACTTTGAAAGTCGTCCCACCGAAGCCACGGTCAACTCGAAGACCGCGTTGGTCTCGGCCGCGGGCTTCTCCGTCCCCTCTCCCTTTGGGAGAGGGTTAGGGTGAGGGCCTGCGTCGGGACGCTTGAGCACCGTCTTGAAGGCCACGTCGTGGATGCCCTTGGCCTTCACGTCGATGGTCTTTTTCTCCTCGGTGGTGCGGCTGCCGATCGTGGTCTTGAGCGTGACCTCAATCTGGCCCTTCTCGACCGCGTCGTTATGGACCGAGACGCTCACCTCGGCCTCATCGCCGTCGGTGAAGGCCATGGGGAGCTTCAATTGGCCGAAGAGGTCCTTCTTGACGACCATCTCGCCGGTCGACTCGCCGGCCAGGGTCTCTTGGGTGATCCCCTTGGCCACGAGGTTCCAGGAGGTCGATCGCTCGGGCACCGTGACCTTGAGCACGGCCTTTCCGTCCGCGCCGGTGACAATCGCCGGGTTCCAGTAGCCGGTATCCTGCGGCGAAAGCGGCGGCAGGCCAACCCTTGTCGGTCCTCCCTCCATGCCGCCGGCATCCAGCGGCATCACCAGGTCCGCCACGGGATACACGCGAGTGCCCAGCATCATTTCGCCGGCCTGCTGGCCGCCGCGTATGCTGCTTCGGGCGCGGCCCATGGCTGAACCATCGGTGCTTGAGCCCAAGCCGCCGAAGCTGCCGCCGCCGGGGCCTGCTTGACGGTTAAAACCGACGCCCGCGCCCTGAAGGAGCGGCACGCCATAGTTGCCTCTGGCCCATTGCGGGTCGCTGCCATCTCGAACCACAGTTCCCGTCACTCCCAGATCGCTCTCGACGCCGACAGAAAAGCGGAACCGCTGTCCCGCTCCTCCGTAGGCGCCCGTGCCGTTGAGGTCGCCCCACGCCTGCTGGTTCGGAAACCCTAGGGACTCCTCGTCAATGACTTGGGCTTCCCCGAGCCGCTCGAGTTGCTGGATGCGGTGTCTGACTGCGGCAACGTCCCGTGCGTTTCCTCGCATGAGGAGAACGTCCAAGTCCTCAAGGTTCTCTATTTGTACTTGACCTAAAAGCGCCTCCATCTCGGCCAGTGCCGGTGCGTCGTCGGACGCGATGAGAGCGCGTTCGGCGCCCGCGCGCGCGGGAACGTATCTCGCCATGGACCGTGCGGCCCCTGCCGTCTCCCCAGCAGCCGCCACTCGGCTCAACTCCTCCTCCTTGGCCAGCTCTTCGCGCTCCTGCTCGGCCAGGAGTTGCGGGTCGATGGGCTTGGTGGCGGGGTGGTAGCCGAAGGTGATGCTCGCCGTGGTGCGGACCGCCGGCTGGCGCAGCCCGCCGCGGAAGAAGTCCTGGATCGGCGGCACCGGCCACGAGAAGCGGTCCAGCAAGGCCCGCTCGACCAGGGCCAGGCTCACTTCCGCCGCGACCGGCTTGCCCTGCGGATCGGTCGTCATCACCGTGACCTCGATCTCCTCGCCCGGCTTCGGCGTCCCCTGAGCGTCGCCCTTGCGCTTTGTCGCGACACTGACGCGCAGGTCGCGCTCCACGAAGAACGGACTGGACGCCGCGTGGAAGCGAACCGCCGGCTTCTTAGTCCCCTCTCCCTTTGGGAGAGGGTTAGGGTGAGGGCCTTTCGGCGCTTCGGTCTTCTCCACTGGCTTCGCATTACCTGCTTCCGCCCTCACCCCGGCCCTCTCCCGGAGGGAGAGGGGAGCGACGTCGCCGCGTGGGTCGGTCATCACCGCCACGGCCAGCTCGAAGTTCGGGGCGAGCTTGGCCGTCATCGGGATGTCCAGCGCATTGGCCCCCTTGGCCAACTGCACGAGCTTGTACTCCAGCACCCGGGCCCCCTGGAACGTGACCAGGGCCAGGGCGGGCTCCTCGCGCCAGTAGAGCTGCACCTTGGCCGTGTCGCCCACCTTGAAGGTGTGCTTATCGGCCAGGATCCGCAGGCGCACGCGGTCCTCCTCGTCGGAGACCTGCACGAGGTTCTGCCCGGAAATGACGTTCTTGAAGCGGTCTGTCCCCTCGACGCGGAGGATGTAGCGCCCGCCCTTTTCGAGCTTGAGCGTCTTGCGTGCCGAGCCGTCGGCCGCGGTCTCCAGCGGGATCTTCTCGACGAGGCGCTCGCCGACCTTGCCTTCCACCACGGTCCGCTCCAGCACGCTCAGCGTGAGCTTCTGGGCAATGGGCTTGCCCTCGGCGTCGGTCGCCTTGACCGTGGCCTCGAACGTCTCGCCGGCCACGTAGACCGGGCGCACCGTGCTCACGGCGATCGAGAAACCTTGGCACGAGAGGACGAAATTGGCCGCGGTCTGCAGGTTCCGCTCGGGCAGCGTCACCACCAGCGGCAGGACCTGGGTCTCGCTGAACTCCCGCGTGGGGAGCTTGAAGCGGACCTCGCCCTTGGCGTCCGTGGTGGCGGTGTAGAGCCGGTCGTCGGCCAACTGGTAGCGGACCTCGTGGCTGGCCAGCGGGGCCCCGTAGTAATACTGGGCGCGGATGGTGCCCTCGATCTCTTCGCCGCGGTAGTAGACCCGCCGCGGCGTATCGATCACCAGGCGGATCGGCTCCAGCACGTACTCCTGCACCAGGAACGTGCCGGCGAAGCTCTTGCCCGCCTCGTCGCGCACGCTGAAGCGATACTGCCCCTGCGGGCTGCCGGCCGGTAGTGTGAAATCGGCCGCAAACGAGCCGAAATCGCCCAAGGCGGTCTTGGTCTGATAGACCAGCCGGTTGCGGGCGTCGAACACTTCCATCGTGTACTTTTTGCCCTTGTCGATCGCGTAGCTATCGTCGGTTGCGCGGCGCAAGAGGCCGCGGAGGTGGACCAGGTCGCCGGCCCGATACGCCGGCCGGTCGGTGTAGAGGTATCCCTTGTCGGAGAGCCCCTGGGCCACGCCGACGCCCTGGAGTCCGATCACGTTGGAGGCCACATGGCCGCCGCTGGTGGCAAAGACCCGCACGTCGGCCGCGTCCTTCAGCTCCTTGAACTCGCCGCGGAACACGCCGTCCTTGCCGGTCACGCCCTCGGCAAACACCTGCTTGCCGTTGGAGATAAGGAGCTTCACGTCGGCCCACGGCTTGCCGGTCAGCATGTTCTCGGCAAAGACGAAGACTTCATTGCGCGAACTCTTGACGATGATGTCCAGGTCGCTCTGGATCAGGAGCGTGGTGACCTCGTGGGTCTTGCTGCTGACGGTGACGGCCATCACGCCGGCCGGGGAAGAGGGATTGGGGATTGGGGATTGGGGATTGGGGGGTAGGGCGACCTCGACCGCGCTTTCCAGCTCCTGGTATTTCGCGTACTTGGGTACCTTGAACTCGAACGTCTTGTCGGGGCTGATCAGGGCGATGTCCAGGCCCTCGACCCCTCGGGCCAGGTGCATCTTGCGGAAGTAGGTCTCCAGATCGACCTTGTAGGCCCGCACGGCGACCGATTCGAGGTTCCGCGTGGTCAGGGCGAGCTTGGGGTTCTCATCGGAGCGGAAGATTCGCTCGGTGGCCACGGTCATGCGCTTGGCGGTCAGGCGCGCGATGGCCTGCTGGGCCGGAGCGGTGAAGCTGCCGCTCGTGACCTTGCGGTACGCCTCCAGCGCCTCTTCGAGCTTGCTGAGGCGGACCTCCAAGGTCTCGGCGATCATGTACTGCCCGCGCGAGGCCCACTGGGTGCCGGGATACTTCGAGACCAGGCGCTGCCAATCGGCAATCGCTGCGTCCCATTTTTCCTGCTGGTGATTCATCGCGCCGAAGAAGTAGAGGAGTTCCGGGTTGCGGGCGTCCAACGGGTACTTGGCCAGGAATTCGTTGAAGAGCTTCACCGCGTCGGCGTACTGTTTGGCCTCCATTTTGTCGCGGGCCATCAGGTACTCGGTGTTGACGATCTCGCGCTGCACGAGGCTCCACGCCTTGTGCGTGGGATGCTTGGCCAGGTAGTCCTGCCACGTGGCCAGGGCCTCGGGGAACTTCTTCTGCAACTGATAGGCCCGGCCGAGGAGCTGGCGCCCGTCGGGCACTTCTTCGCGGTCCTTGTAGCGGGGGTCGGCCAGGAAACGCTTCAGGGCCGTGACGGCGTCTTCATAGCGGCCGAACTGCATGTAGCTGGCGGCGATGTCCAGGTGGGCCCGGCTTGCCAGCTTGTGCGCGGGGAACTTCTCGATGAACGATTCCAGCGCGGCCACGCCGAGTGTCAGGTTCTCCGCGGTGGCCGGCGGGGCGGGCGGCTGCGGCGGCTGCGGCTTGACAGCTTGGCCCTGCTGTTGCGGCGCCGGCTGAGGGGCGGGCGAATTTGGCGCCGCGGCCGTCTGCACGCTTCCCGCCGGCGGGATGCCCCAGGTCCGCGAAAGCTCAAACGCCGCCTCGGGAACCCGATCCGACTTCGAGTCCGGATACTTGGCCAGCAGGTCCTGCCACACCCGCCGGGCATCCTTGTGCCTCCCTTGGGTGAGCCGGCACTGGCCGAGCCGGAATCGGGCCTCCACGTCCAGCGGGCTCTGGCCGTGCTCCTTCATAAACTTCTCGTACAGCCCGGCCGCTTCGTCCAGCTTCCCAAGATTCTGCTGGCACTGGGCCACCAGCAGCTCGACCTCGATCTGCTTCTGCGGCTTGGGCCCGACCTCCAGGGCCTTCTGGTAGAACTCCAGGGCCTTGGCGTAGTCGGGCTTCTGCTCCTCTTTGGGCGGCTTGAAGTAGGTGTCGGCGAATTCCAGGTACAGGTCGGCGATCTCCTGCTTCCGGTCCACCGAAAGCAGATACTCCGCCTCGGTGCGGTAGATCTGCTCGGCGGTGCGGAAGTCGCCCTTTCGGGCAAAGGTCAGTGCCTTGGCGAATCGGGCCCGGCGGACCCAGGGGCTCTTGGGAAACTCCTTCTCGACGCCCTCGAAGACGCCGACCGCCTCGTCGAACTTGTTGT
>CAYGZI010000075.1:0-14337 GCA_964354245.1 uncultured Planctomycetaceae bacterium | reverse complement strand
GCGAGCTGGTCGCGCCGCCGCCGGTGTTCGGGATGACGCAGGAGTCGGGATTGATCTTGCGGACCTCCTTGTCCCACAGTCGCCACAGCTCAAAAAGCCTCTCTTGACGCCAAAGGATATAGGCGCGCCGCGCCGGGTCCTGCGGGTCGCTGGTGCGGGGAAGTTCGTGCCCCGACGCCTTGCGGAAGTTCTTCCGACAGTGCTCGCAGTAGCACATCCCGGAGCCGTCCCATCGGTTGATGAAGATGGCGTCCACCCGGTAGCGCGACATGAGTTCCTTCTTCACCTCGGTCATGAACTCGAAGTTGTAGGGGCCCAGTCCGCACGTGACCCACATCTCGGGCGACGCCCAATGCCGGCGCGGCTTGCCCGATGCGTCCACCGCGATCCAGTCCGGATGGGCCTCGCGCGCGTCGTCGTAGGTGGCGTGCGGATCCGTGCGGGCGATGACGACCATCCCGACCTTGCGACAACCGGCGACGAGCTCGCCGAAAACGTCCCGCCCGCCGAGCCATGCGCTGCGGTGGTGAAACGGGACCTTCGTGGGGTAATACGCGACGCAGCCGCCGGCGCTGAGACAGACCGCGTCGGATTGCGTCCGCTTGAAGTAATCGAGCCAGAATTGCGGGTCGAACTTGCCCGGGTCGTCCTCCACAAGCGTGAGCTGAGCCCAGCGCATGGGCTTGTCCACCCAGCTCGGCGCCGGCGAGGGTGCGGGCGACGGCTCTGCGGCGCCAAGCTGCCGCCACGGCATTTTCCCAAGCGCGACCGCCGCGCTTAGCGTTCCAGCGGTCTTCAGCAACTCCCGACGGTTCACCATGGTTGTTGGACTCCTATCGCAGCGATTCCCGATGCATGCGGGTTTCCCGTTCGATTTGCTCCCGGCTCTCGTACGGCAGGTAGGCCGCCCGCATCACGAAGCCATAAGCTTCGCCGACCCGGTACTCCAGGATGAACCACTGGAAGTCCCAGGCCGGATTCCCTTGGCCTCCTACGGCTACCGCTTTTTCAGCGTCAGGCTGATCCCGTAACTCTCCATCATCACGAACGACGTTTCCAGGTCCGGGTTCTTGGTGATGGCTTCGATGTAGCGGGGGTCGGGCCGCGGGCGCTTCATGTCGTGGCCGAGGATCAGGCCGCCGGGGCGGACCAACGGGAGGATCTTCTTGAGATAGTCGATGTAGCCCTCCTTGTCGGCGTCGAGAAACACGACGTCGATCGGCTCCTTGTGCTGCTTGACCGTCTCGTGCGCGTCCCCCTCGACGATCGTGATCAGGTCGGCGACGCCCGCCTTCTCGAAGTTCGCCCGGGCCATCTTGACCTTCTCGGGATCGATCTCGTGCGTGTAGAGCTTTCCGCCCGTCGCCCGCAGCCCCAGCGCGAGCCAAATGCCCGAATAGCCGCTGGAGGTGCCGACTTCGACGACGCGTTTCGCTCCCGCCGTCTCGGTGAGTTGCCGCAGGAGCCGTCCTTCGCGCGTGGTCACGTTGAGATACCAGCGGCCCTTGCTCATCTCGTCGAGCACCGCCAGGGCACGCTTCTCCCCGTCGTCCTTGCCCAGCGGCGGACTGTCGAACTCCGTGGCGCCCCCGAAGTCGAAGCCGGACTTGCCGGGACCAGCCTTCGGCTGGTACCCGCCCTCCGGGCGCTGCGCCCGGGCGGCATGGACACCGAGGGTCAGAACCGCCAGCGTAGTGATGCTGAACAGAAGTCGTCTCATTGTGCCACCTCACTTGATTCTCGGTGAACTGGTGCCTTGGGCTTGCCGCAACGGACCCCATGTTAGGCGAAAAGGGGGTCCGTTTCCAGGCCCGGGGACCCAGTGTGGTAGGCTGGTGCATCAGCCCCAGCCCCCCTGACACGCGAAAGCTGGGGCTGCGCCCCAGCCTACCCGCTTTTCACGCCGGCGGGCCGCGTGTAGAATCGTCAGCATCAGGGGCAAGGAGCAAGTCCCATGCTTAACGCGCTAGTTCTCGTGTCGGTGGCCGTCGCGTTGTCGGCTGGCGCAGACGATGCACTGAAGCCCTGGTCAGCCAATACACACCCCACCGACGTGGCGAGGTCTCACGTCGAGGAGATCGCCGCGGGGCAACAGAAGTACACGGTCGTTCAAGCCGGCACCATGGACGGCCGCAGTTGCCGGTTGCCCATGGGGTGCGGAATTGCGCGGGAGGGGGCCTTCCTCCAGACCTGGGAGTCCAACCGCTCGGTGCGCATGGAAAACGTGGGCCAGGCGGACCTCGTCAACCCGTGGCTCTCCAACGGCCGCAACAACTTCCGCAGCGTCGAGGAGATCGTCGCCGCGGCCGTCGCGCCGGGCATGACGGACGCCGAGAAGGCATTTGCCCTTTGGTTCCAGGAAATCCAGTATCGCCACCATTCCCCGGGAGACAACAACGAGCTCGGCGACCCGGTGAAGGTCTTCAACGTCTACGGCTACAACACGTGCGGGAACGATTCCATTAGCCTGGCCACGCTGTGGCGCAAGGCCGGCCTGAAGGCGGCGCCGGCCCGGGCCCTCGGGCATTGCATTTCCCAGGCATTTTACGGCGACGGCTGGCACTTCTACGACGGCGACATGCACTGCGTCTATCTCATGCGGGACAACGAGACCGTGGCCGGCGAGCAGGACATCGTGCGGGACCACGACCTCGTGAAGCGGACCCATTCCAAGGGAATCCTTTTCCCGGACACCTGGTGGGACGGGCAGGGCATGTGCGCGATGTACTACTACGAAGGGGAGGTCACGGGCCAGCGCGGCAACAAAGTCGACACCACCATGAACATGGTCCTCCGCCCCGGCGAGGCGATCGTCTGGCGTTGGGGGCAGCTAGATCCGGTCAAGCATCATGGGGCCCTGAGGACGATGCCCACGTATTTGTCCCCGATCTACAACGGTCTCTGGGAGTACCGACCCGACTTCTCGAAGGAGACTTGGCGCAAGGGGGCTGCGACCGTGGAGAACGTCGCCTCCGGCCCCGACGGCCTGGCCGCTGAGGAGGGAAAGACGGGCACGATTGTCTGGACGATGCGCAGCCCTTACGTCTTTGTGGGAGGCCGGATCGAGGCGGAGGGTACGGGCGCCAAGTTCTTCATCTCCGCGGACGGCCGGGCACCGTCCGCAGGAGGGTCGTGGCAGGGCGTCAAAGACAATCTCGACAAGTTCTTCTCGACCGTCGGGCCGCCCCGCTACGAGTACAAGCTCAAGTGCCAACTGGAGGGAGCGGCCCGGCTGCGGCGCCTGGCGATCATCAACGACGTGCAGATGGCCCCCATGGCGCTGCCGGAGATGGTCGTGGGCGAGAATGCGTTCACCTATTCAGACGAGTCCGGGGGCGTAGGACGGATTGGCAATCCGTCCCACAAGGTGCGGATCACGCACAAGTGGGTGGAGCGGTCGGCTTCTAGGCCGCCGCAGGCGCCCGCGGCCGCGGTCTACCCGCTCGATGGGGGCCAGTCCGACGGCACGGACGTTGTCTTCCAGTGGTCGCCTGCCAAGGACCCCGACGGCGACGCGATTGCCGACTACCACTTCGAGCTCTCAAGCCGCGCCGACATGCGGTTTCCGCTGTCGATGTGCTTCTACAAGCTCATCTCCCGCACGGCCGATGCCATCAAGGAGCGGGGCAAAGACGCAGGAAAGGACAAGATCACCGTCAAGGCCCAGTACACCTTGCCCCAGCCGGGCCTGCTGACGCCCGGCCGGCACTATTACTGGCACGTGCGGGCGATGGACGCAAAGGGGGTGTGGGGGCCGTGGAGCAAGACCTGGAGCTTCACCTCCCGCGGCCCGGCGCATCCGCTGAGCGTCACGCTCGACTTCGACCAGGCCAAGGGCTTGGGCATTCTCCGCTGGAAAGCGGGTGGCACTGGCGTCCCGCCAGTGCTTGGGGAACACGGGCAAGATGCCCGTGCCACCCGGCCGGTCAAGTACCGGGTCTACGGCAGCGATGAGAAGGGCTTCACGATCGCCGACCAGAGGATCCAGAGCACCGTGGGGGTCACGAAAGAGGAGATGGTGGCGTGGAACCCTTGGTTCCCGGCCAACTTCATCGCCGAGACCACGGCCGCGGAGCTGGCAGTGCTGGGGCGCGGCGTCGACTTGCCCGCGGCCAACAAGACCTACTACCGCGTGGTTGCGGTGGACGAGCAGGGCAAACGCAGCGGCCCCTCCGACTACGCGACCGGCCCCCGGCCCGTCATCTACAGCCAGCCCGTGGCGGCAGCCAAGGCCGGCGCCGAGTACCGCTATCAGGTCCGCGTCAACCGGTCGCTCGGCGACCTCAGTGCGCGAATGAAGGGCGGCGATCAGGTGAGCGGCTACTTCGACATCGAGAAGCCCAAGTTCGCGCTTGCGCGGGGGCCCGGCTGGCTCAAGATCGACCCGGCCACGGGCGTGCTCTCCGGCACTCCCGACGCGCCGGGCAAGGTGGAAGTGGCGGTCAGCGCCACCATCGACCGGGAAGTCCGGAAGCTGGACGAGAAGGTGCTCGCGTGGGGCAACGAGAAGGTGCTCTCGACGGCCACGGAGCGGGTCGGCACGGCGATGCAGAGATTCGTCATCGATGTTCGCAAGCGGTGAGGAATTCCGGGCTTCTCGTGCCGGCTCCTCATTTTCTTGGTGATTCTGGCCGTGCGGATTCGTCATGAATGGTAGAGGCACCAACCAACGGTTCGCCGGAAGCCCTGACAGGCAGTAGCGCGGTGGATTGGGACCAGATTGTCCGTGAGAACGCCAGGGAGATGCTGCGCCTGGCGATGCGCATCGTGGGCTCCTCGGCGGACGCCGAGGGACTCGTCCAGGACGCGTTTCTGAAAGCGTACCAGTATCAGCAGCGCGAGGAAGTACGCAACTGGGGCGGGTTGTTGCACCGCTTCGTGGTCAACGGGGCGCTGGACCACCTCCGGAAACAGAAACGCGTGGTGTCACTGCGTGGAACCGGCCCGCCCGGCCCGGCCGCGGACCCTGCCCGGTTGGCCGAGGTGCGGGAGCTGGCGGATCACCTGCGCCGCGAGACCGCCCGATTGCCGCATCAACAGTCCGAGGTCTTCTGCCTCTCGTGCCTCGACGGGAGATCCAACCATCAGATTGCAGAAGCCCTGGGTATTCAGGAGGGCGCGGTGGCCACCGCATTGCACAAGGCCCGTAAGCGACTTGCGGCCTCGATGGCAAGGCTTTTGAGAAGAGAGGGGGCTTGACCATGGACACCGACGAGCATGACCGCCTCTCCCCGGGTGGGGATGGGGGTTTTTCCGGTATGGTCCGGGCGGCAATCGACGAGATCCGCCGCGAGGAGCCGGAAGAGGCCGGCGTCGAGCGTGTCATCGTGCGGGCCTTGGGCATTCCTGCGATGTGCGATGTCCCGGTCCCTTGCGCCCGGCCCGCGACCAACCTTCGGTCGGTGCCCGCGGCTGCGAAGAACTCAATGGAGCCGCTCGGCCTGCCCCGGCTGAGCCTTTGGAATCGAATCACCCTTTGGACAGGAGGACTTACCGTGCGACAGCGGATTGCACTGGGCGGCGTCGGCGTGGCGGCAGTGCTGGGACTTGTGCTCGTATGGACAGCCAGCACTGCAAAGCCGGTTTCGGCAATGGAGAAGATGGCGGAGAACATCCGCAAGGCGAAATCGTACAAGTGTACCGGGATCACGGAAACGTTGTGGGCCGCGGATCCCAGCAAATTACCTCGCACATACACACACACGTGGACCCAGTACTGGCTCGCGCCCGACTCGGAGCGGTTCGACCACTCCGGGCCGGTGGGCGAGGGTCCGGATGGGGAACTCTTGACTGGTCCCATTGAAACGCTTGTCTTCCCCGCGGAAAAGCCGGGCATCCTTATCGACCACCCGGCCAGGAAGTTCCATCGCCAGCCGGCCAGGCTGGGAGACAATTCGTCCTTTTTCGGTAGTCCGGCGAGCATTCAATCGCTGGGCAAGTTCTCCGGCCAGGCCGACCGCGAGCTGGACACGAAGGAGATAGGCGGCAAGAAGGCCCGGGGATTCGAGATCGACGCCAGCCGGCTGGACCCCGATTCCCGGCTCGGGCCGGTGGAGATCTGGATCGACACCGAAGCCAACCTGCCGGTCCTCATCCGCTATGAATCCAAGATGGGATTGTTTCCCTCGGCCGTCCGGATGAAGGACTTCCAGTGGAATATCGACCTCGAGGCGAAGCTCTTCGATCCGACGCCGCCGGAAGGCTACTCCGACGCCGTGCCGGAGCCGATCCCCTTGGCAGCCGTGGTCCAATGGATCACCGACGGCCTGAGGATCTACTCCGAAGCGGCTGGGGGGCGTTACCCTCAGGTGAAGAAGGTGCTCCACGCGCAGGAGACCGCCGAGGACCTGTGCAAGATGCTTGGCGTCAGTGCGAGGGCTGCATCGAGGGGCGGCGGCGGCAGGTTCGGCTCGTCCACGGGGAAGAAGCCAAAGCCGGAGCTGCCGCGGGACCCCGCCCTGCGCGCTGGAATGGGGCGCCAAGGATTCTCGCAGATCGAGGCCATCCAACGCAACAACCCCGACGCCGCCTACTACGGCAACACCGTGGGGCCGAAGGACAAGGACAAGGTGCTCTTGCGATGGAAACTCGACGACGGCAAGTACGAGGTGATCTTCGGCGACCTCCGCAGTGAAATCGTGACCGCGGAGCGGCTCCGCGCCTTGGAGGGGAAATAGGACGGGGCAAATGCACCCTGGGTGCGCTCTGCCTGTGCGCCCCGGCTACGGCGCCCGCAGGGTAACGGCGATATCCGCTCCCACGGCTTGGGCCACTCGGTCGAGCACATCCGAGCGAAGCGTGCGGTCCCCTGCGAGCCAATCGCAAAGCAAGTCGGCCGAAATGCCCGCGTCGCGGGCGATCGTCTCGAGCGGACGCCGGCTCCCGTGGACCGCGCGCCGCACGTGCCCGCTCACCGTGTTCTCTGCGGCGGCCTCGCGTAGCCGCTCGGCTCGCTCAGTCGCCTCGGGAAGCTCCGCGGCGATAGCGCTACGCTCCGCACGTAGTTGCTCCAACAACTCGGGTGGGACGGCTTTGGAGGATCGCGTGGGCACTGACGTCAGTCCAGAAGAATTCGTAGTAGGGCATACCCGTCATTCTATTATAGCCTTCCATTGCCACGCAACAAAGGCCGGTTGAAGACTTGCAGGTCGCCTGTCAGACGGGGAGAATAGCGGGTGGATAGGCTGGAACTGGAACCGCTGGCGAAGGAGGTCCTATGCCGCGTCGCGCTGGTATGGCCGTGTGCGTCTGCGTTCTGCTCGCTGCCGCAATCGCCACCCGCGGTGAAGAGCCGGGGCCGAAGGCCGCCGGCAAGGGTCCGTTCCCCTTGGAGGCCGCGCAGGGCCGGAAGATCGAAATCCTCGCCTACCAGAACGGCGACGCCTCGCCGTGGGCCGAGTTCTTTGCGTTCGACTCGCCAAGTCATCCGAAGCTCGTGCAGCTCCGCACTGAGTACAAGCTCGACGAGGCGGTCAAGGACGCCAAGACCGATTTGGACCGGGCCGTGGCGCTGAAGCGATGGGTGGGCGCCCGTTGGAAGTTCGCCACTCCGGAGCCCGAGACGTTCCGCGATTGGAGCGCCGTGGCCCTACTTCAGCGCGGGAAGCAGGGCAAATGGGGCTGGTGCGGCCAGGCGGCCATGCTCTTCCAGCAGGCGTGCATGGCCATCGGCCTGCCGGCCCGGTACATCGAGCTGGGGCGTCCGGACAACCCCGCCTGCCACTTCACCACCGAGGTCTATCTCCGCGAGCAGGGCAAATGGGCGGTGGTCGACGCCACGCCGCTCTCGGACGCTGATCTGTACTATGCCGTGGACGGCGTGCCGCAAAGTGCCCTGGAGATGCACCGCCGCGTCGCTGCCGGCGCGATGGACGGCGTGCGCGAGGTCCATCCCGGGCGCACGAGCAAGGTCGAGAGCCAGAAGAGCTTCGCCTGGAGCTTCTACTACGTGCGGTGGCTGACCCGCTGCGACGTTGTCGCCAACACGCCCAAGTTCGTCGATATGGAAAACACCTTCGACCGCCGCTGGCACACGGTCGAGTGGGTCGATGCCCAAACCGTGCCTTGGGAAAAGCAGAAGCACTCGGTTCCTTGGATCCGGAACGAGCGGCTCTCGGCGTGGACGGCCTCCGACCCGGAAGTGGTCTGCTGGAAACCTTCGGACCGCGTGCGCATGGCCGTCCGGCCGGACGAGAAGCACCTCTTCGTCCACCTTTGGTCGGCCGATCTGGACTTCGACCACTTTGAGGCCGCGGTCGACGGGGGCCCGTGGGAGCGGTTGCCGGAGGTAAACGTCAACGATGCCCCACGTTTCGGCTGGGGCCCGAAGCGGTTCTTAATCGAGGCGTCGCCCGGCGTCCACGAAGCCCGCGCCCGGCTGGTCCGCCGCGCCGGCACAAGAGGCCCGGAGAGCTTTGTCCGACTCCGGGTCGAGTGAGAAGCTTGGGGCTCGCGCCTCGCATCTCGCTATGCCGTTGCCCGGCAGAGCTTGTGCGCGGTATAATGGGTCCCGTATGAGGCCAGCTCGTCAGAAAAGCCACGCCGCCTTCGCCCGGGCCAAGCAGTTGATCCCCGGCGGAGTCAACAGTCCCGCCCGCGCCTTTGGGGCCGTGGGCGGTGAGCCGATCTTCTTCGACCGGGCCCAAGGGGCCTATCTCTACGATCTGGACGGCAACCGCTACATCGACTACATCGGCTCCTGGGGCCCCATGATCCTCGGCCACGGGCATCCCGAGGTGGTCGAGGCCCTCCGGGCGGCGATCGGCAAGGGGACCAGCTTCGGCGCTCCCACTGAGGCGGAAAGCGACTTGGCCGCGTTGGTCGTCGAGGCCATGCCCGCCGTGCAGAAGGTCCGGTTTGTCAATTCCGGCACCGAGGCCACGATGAGTGCGATCCGGCTGGCCCGGGGGTTCACCGGCCGTGAGATGATTGTCAAGTTCGCCGGCAACTACCACGGGCACGCCGATAGTCTCCTGGTCGCGGCGGGGAGTTCCGCGGCCACGCTGGGCGTGCCCAATTCCCCCGGCGTCACGGCGGGCACGGCCAAGGACACGCTCGTCGTGAAGTACAACGACCCCGCGGCTCTGGACGCGGCGTTCGCCCGGCTCGGCGAGCGGATCGCCGGCGTGATTGTCGAGCCCGTGGTCGGGAACATGGGATGCGTGACGGCCACGGCCGCTTTCCGCACTGCGCTGCGGGAATTGACGAGCCGCTACGGGGCCTTGCTGATCTTCGATGAGGTGATGACCGGCTTCCGCGTGGCCTACGGCGGGGCGCAGGGCGTCTTCGGCATGAAGCCCGATCTGACCACGTTGGGAAAGATCATCGGCGGCGGCCTTCCCGTGGGCGCTTACGGCGGCCGGGCCGACGTGATGGATCACGTGCTGCCGGCGGGCAAGGTCTTTCAGGCCGGGACCCTGAGCGGGAATCCGCTGGCCATGGCAGCGGGGATCGCCACGCTCAAAGTGCTGCGCGAGACGAATCCTTATCCGCGGCTGGAAGACCTCTCCGCGCGGCTTGCCGAAGGGCTCGAAGACGCGGCCCGCTTAGCCGGAATCCCCTCGACGGTCGGCCAGTTCAACTCGATGATGACGTTGTTCTTCAACCCGGAGCCCGTGAGCGATTGGGACTCGGCCAGCCGCTGCGACACGAAGCGGTACGCGAAGTACTTCTGGGGGATGATCGAGCGGGGCGTCTACATGCCGTGCAGCCAGTTCGAGGCCCTGTTCGTCTCCACGGCTCATACCGAGGCGGACATCGAGGCCACGGCCGTTGCCGCGCGGGAAGTGCTCGCGGGACTGGACCGAACGTGAGAGGAGGACAGGAATGTCTGCCGTCCTGTGGACTGCGGCAGACAGGAATGTCTGCCCTCCTGCTATCGCGTCTTGGCCTGCCATTTCTCTTCGGCCGCGCTGGGACGGGAGTAGCGGGGAACGAGGCTCCAGAGGTCGTCGCGCCCGCCGGCGGCAAAAAGCCGGGCGGCAAGGCGTCCTGCCGGCGCCGCTCTGGGGAGCCAATACTGCGGATCGAGGGCCGCTAGGTGGCCCGGCAGGCGCTCGTTCAGTTGGCGGAGCACCGGCCCGGCGACGAAGCTGCCGGGCGAAAGGCCCGCCCACCACGCCTCCACGTCGAGCAGTTGCGCTGCCCCGGTCCGGTGCATCCAGCCGTCCGAGGCCCGGACGAAGTCTCCTGCCACGACCTGTCCGCGTTGGGCATCGACCGCCACTGAAAGCCGGGCTATCGCCGAGGGAGCGGCAACGGCGACGACTTCCAAGGTGTCGAGGGCGAGGACCTCGGCCCGGACTGCGTAGGCGTAGGTCTTGGCTGCGGTCACTCCGACCCGAAGCCCGGTGAACGATCCGGGCCCGGCGACCACGGCCACCCCCTGGACCTGCGTGGAATGCCAACCCACCGCGGCCAGGAGGCGCTGTAAGGTCGGCGCTAGGGATTGAGAACTCCCCTGGTGCGACGGCAAGTCGAGTTCTGCCAAGAGGTTGCCGTCATGGAGCGCGGCCACGCTCCCGGCCATTCCGGTGGTTTCGATCGCCAACAGTCGCATTCCCAGTCGCTCCCTCGCAAGGCCAACAGGCTCTTTCCCAGAGCTTGGCTTCTTGCCGGACCCGCCGCAAGGGGAAAAAGATTCACTTTTCCCGGAACATTGCTACACTAATGGTAGAGGGGATTTAGGCCGTGAAAGAGCACACTCACGAAGAACCGGAGATCGTTGCCGCCGCAGAGCGGCAGATGCGGGCGTGGTCGTTGTGCCAGGAGGCGGCCCAACGGGCGCCGCACTCCCGCCGGATCGACCAACCGCACGAGCAGTTGGGCGAGTATATCACCATTTCCCGGGAGGCGGGCGCCGGCGGAAGCGAGATCGCCCGGCGGGTCGGCCGGGCATTGGGCTGGGAGGTGCTCGACAAGGAACTCGTCGAGCGCGTGGCCGAAAGCTCCCACTTTCCCCGTTCGGCGCTGGAACTGGTGGACGAGACGAAGCCGAGTTGGGCCTACGACGTGCTGGGCGCGTGGCTCGATCCGCAGATCGTTCCGCACGTGAAGTACGTGGTACACCTTTCCCGGGTCATTCTGGCCGCTGCGCGGCGAGGCAACGTGGTGCTGGTCGGCCGCGGGGCCAGTTTGTTGCTCCCTCGCAGCCAGGGCCTCGCCGTCCGCATCATCGCCTCGGAGAAGCACCGCCTCCGCCATCTCACGGAGGAGCACGGGTTTGCCGAGGCCGAGGCCCGGCGCTACATGGCCGAGGTGGACCGGGGGCGGCGGGATTTCGCCATGCGGTTCTTCCACCACGACATCGCCGACCCGCACCTGTTCGACCTGGTGATCCAGGCGGACCGTTTGGGGGCGGAAGGCGCTGCGGAGGCGATCGTCGCGGCCTACCGGCACGCCTGCGGTGCGGGCGCTGAGGCTAAGCGGCCGCTTGCGGGCTAAGACTGGCACGCCGTAAGAGACCTCACGGCGGGGTCGGAGTACTCGCAGCAGATCTCGGTGATCTGGTCGATCGCGTCGAGGAAGGCGTCCAGCACCTGCGGATCGAAATGCCGCCCGCGCTGGTCTTTCACGATCGCCAGGGATTCCTCAATCGAGAAGGCCCGCTTGTACGGCCGCTCCGTGGTGAGGGCATCGAAGACGTCGGCAACCGCCGTGATCCGTCCCTCGATCGGGATGGCTTCCCCGCGGAGGCTTTCGGGATATCCGGTCCCATCCCACTTTTCGTGGTGCGTGTAGGTGATGGTGGCTGCCATGCGCAGAATCGGCGAGGTCCCCGCGCTGGCGATGGACCGCCCTGCGACGGTGTGCGACTCGAACTCGCGGTCGGCGTTTTCCGACGCCGAGGCGCAGACGCTGCGGCCGTAACCGCAGTGAAGCTGCATCCGTTGGCGCTCGATTTCATCGAGTTTTCCCGGTTTCAGCAGGATCCCGTCGGGAATGCCCACCTTCCCGATGTCGTGCAGCGCGGCGGCCTGCTGGATGCGGGCGACGAACTCGCCCTCCATGCCCAGACGCCGCGAGATCACGGCCGCATACCGGCCCACGCGCAGAACGTGGTTGCCCGTCTCGTTGTCGCGGTATTCGCCCACCTTCGCCAGGCACTGGATGACCTCGCGGTGGGCCTGCGCGAGCTCGGCGGTGCGGATCGCCACCTCGCGCTCCAGCACCCAGGCGTGGTTCTTGATCCGGTCGCGGTGGGCCTTGGTGATCAGGACGTTGCGCAGACGGGCCTCGAGCTCCACGGGGTCCACGGGCTTGCCGAGAAACTCGGTGGCCCCGGTCCGGAGTGCGGTCAGTCTGGTTTCGCGGTCGCAGACCGCGGTGAGGATGATGACCGGCAGGTCGAGGAACTGCTCGGAGCGGCGGAGCTCGGCGAGGATCTCCAGGCCGCTGATCCCCGGCATCACGATGTCCAGCAGCACGACGTCCGGCTGTTCGGAGCGGATGAGGCCCAGGGCTTGGGTCGCGTCGGTGGTCGTGGCGAACTGCTGGTAGCCCGCCAGCTTGAGATACTTCTGAACGACCTTGACGTTGATCGGCTCGTCGTCGACGATCACAATGCGGGGATTGGAGATCACCTGATCGGCCGAGGAGCCCTGGAGCACCGGCTCCAAGGCAAGCCTCGGGGTCCCAAAGAGGACCCGCATGGTCTCGACCTGGCCCGCAATCGCATTGTCGTCCAGGGGCGCGAGTGCCGCGGAATCTGGTTCAGCCATGAAGTCGCCTCTTGGCGTTAGTGGGATTGCGCTGCGGGGGCAACGAGCCGAGAGACCAGCCCGGCCATCGCATCGAGGGCTAAGGGTATGTCGTCCCGCTTCCGCGCCTTGACAACCTGTTCCAGGCGTTTGGCCGGCTCGGTGAACGCATCGAAGCCGGCCGTTCCGCTCGCGCCCTTGAACCAGTGGGCCAGCCGGGCCATCTCCTCGAGGTCCTGGTTCGCCCAGGCACGCTTCATGGCCTCCCACTGCTCGCAGGCCCGCTGGACGAATTCCTCGGCGATTTCTCGGAAGTCGGGATCGTCCGTGGGCAGGGTGGACTGGAGCGGAGGTCCTGCGGAGGCGGGCGGTTTCCGACTGGCCGCCGGCACGGCGCCGACGGCCGGCGTCTTTGCGTCCTTCAGGTGCGTAGCGATGGTTTGCAGCAGACGATCCGAATCCACCGGCTTGGACAGGTATCCGGAGCATCCCACCCGGAGGCACTTCTGCTCGTCGCCCGCCATGGCGTGGGCGGTCAGGGCAATGATCGGCAGGGTGCAGCCCAACCGGCGGAGCTTCTCCGTGGCCGAGTAGCCGTCCATCACGGGCATCTGCATGTCCATGAGAATCAGGTCGAAGGAGTTGCTGGTGGCAAGCTCGACGCCGGTCAGCCCGTTCTCGGCGGTGATGACTTCCGCTCCGGCGCGGCGGAGGACGAGGCTGATGAGCTTGCGGTTGGTGCTGCCGTCTTCCACCAACAGGATCCGCGCCGGCGCCAGCGAGATCTTCTGCTGGGACGCCTGGGCGATCCTGCCGTTGCCGTTGACGGCGTCGGCGGGCGGACTTTCCAGGATTTCCACGCCCTCCAGCGGGCCGGGGTCGATGGTGGCCGTGAAGGTGCTCCCCTTGCCGGGCTCGCTCTGAACGGTCAGCTCGCCGCCCAGCGCGGCAGCGAGCCGGCGGCTGATTGCCAGGCCCAAGCCGGTTCCCCCGAAGCGGCGCGTCACGGAGCTGTCGGCCTGGACAAAGGGCTCGAAGATCCGGTCGAGCTTGTCGGGGGCAATGCCGATGCCGGTGTCGATGACGTAGAAGGCCATCTTCGACGTGCCGGGCGGCCCTTCGAGGCGCGCCACGATGCGCACGCTGCCGGCGTCGGTGAACTTGATGGCGTTGCCGGCCAGGTTGATCAGCAGTTGCCGCAGCCGCACCGGATCGGTATGGATGGCAGCCGGGACGCCGTCCGGCCATTCGGAGGTGAACCGCAAGCCCTTCTCCTTGGCCCGGACCCGGAGCACCGACATCACGTTGGCCACGACCTCGTGGGGCGAGCAGGGGATCCGCTCCACGTCCAGCCGGCCGGCCTCGATCTTCGAGAGGTCGAGGATGTCGTTGATCAGCTCCAGGAGGTGCCGGCCGCTCTGGTGGATCGTCTGCAAGTAGTCTTGGCGTTGGGCCTCGTCGCCTTCGTCGGCGCCCCGGATGAGCAGCTCGGTGAAGCCGAGGATGGCGTTTAAGGGGGTGCGGATCTCGTGGCTCATGTTGGCCAGGAACTCGCTCTTGGCCCGGTTGGCGGTTTCCGTGGCCACGCAGGTCTTCTCCATCACGAGCCGGTTCTGCTCCTCCAGCATCCGCTTCTCGT
>CAYGZI010000074.1:10514-14364 GCA_964354245.1 uncultured Planctomycetaceae bacterium | reverse complement strand
AGAACCTCACCGAGGTGATCCGGCGGATCGGCACGGTGGGGATGCTCGACTGGCAATATGCGTTCCGGGTGGCGGTTTACGTGGGGCGGGCCCTGGAGGCGGCCTTTGAGCACGACGTGATCCACCGCAACATCACGCCGGCCAATATCCTGATGCGGACCAAGGACCAGGTGGTCAAGCTGAGCGACCTGATGCTGGCCAAGGCGATGGCCGGGTCGCTGGCCCGGCAGATTACGCAGCCAGGCCAGCTTATCGGCGACGTCTTCTTCATGTCGCCCGAGCGGACGCGGAGCGACGCGGAGGTGGACTGCCGCTCAGACATTTACAGCCTGGGGGCGACGGTGTACGCTTTGCTGACCGGCCACCCGCCGTTTGAGGGCGAGTCGCTGCCGGAGGTCATCACCAGGATCCGCCAGGAGGAGCCGGAAAAGCCCAAGAAGCACCAGCTCTCGATCCCCGACCTGTTTGAGGGGATCGTGCTTCGCATGTTGGCCAAACGTCCGGCCGACCGGCACCAAACGCCCAAGGACCTGTTGAAAGACATGGACCGCGTGGCCACGTATCAGGGGATCGAGGTGTGAGGGTGGGCTGACATGGCAACAGATTCTTCTCAGTCCGGCGACGGGCCCCGCCAGGGACAGGCTCTCCAAACGCCTGCGGACGGCCAGCGGATCGACATTGGTGTGGGACTGGCTTCGCTGAGCTTCATCGGGCTGCTGGTCACGCAGTTCATGGTGGCGCTGAACGACAACATGTTCCGCTGGCTGGCGATCCCCATCGGCAAGCAGTTGTTGCGGCTCGAAGGTTTTTCGCCGGAGCGTGCCCAGAACGTCGCCTTGACTGCGGTTACGATCTGCTTCTTGTTGCCGTTCGTGCTCCTGGCCGCCCCGGCGGGCTATCTGGCCGACCGGTTCAGCAAGCGGAGCGTCATGGTCGGCTGCAAGGCGGCCGAGGTCCTCATCATGGCCCTGGCTGTGGCCAGCATCCTCTCGGGCAGCGTGGTCCTGATGCTGGTGGTCATGGCGATTCTGGCCTCGCAGGCCACCATGTTCAGCGCTTCCAAGCTCGGCAGCATCCCGGAGATCGTGCGCCCGGAGCGGATCGCGGCCGCCAACGGGCTGATCGCCATGACAGCCATGGTGGCGGTCATTGCGGGGAGCGTGGCGGGCAACTACCTGTTCGCTTGCACAACCTTGTCCAAGGACGACGCCGGGCCGGGCCAACATCTTTGGGGGATTTCGGCTTCGGCGGTCGTTGGGGTGGCGGCCCTCGGGCTGTTAGCGAGCCTGTGCATTGGCCGCCTCCGGCCGGCCAATCCGGGCCGCCCGCTCCCGCGCAACCCCTTTGCCCAGACCTATCGCGACCTTGGCGCCTTGATCCGCAATCGCCCGCTGTTCTTAGCTGCCCTGGGCGGGACCTACTTCTGGTCTCTGGGAGTGTTAGCCCAGACGAATATCGACAAATTGGCCTGCCCCGAGCTGGTCGGCGACGAGCAGAAGTACGTGGGCCCCTTGCTTGCGGTCTTGATCCTCGGGATCGGCGTTGGGGGGCTGCTGGCCGGGATCTTGTCGCGCGACCGGATCGAGATCGGCCTGGTGCCGGTTGGCGCCCTGGGCATGGGGGTCGCCTCGATCCTGCTGTTCTTCAGTCCCCAAGGCACGGGAGAGCCGTTCTCCGCGGCGTACAACTCGGCTTGCATCTGGCTGTTTGTCATGGGCGTGTCGGCAGGGCTCTTCGACATCCCCTTGGAGGCCTACATGCAGCACCACAGCCCCGCACAGACGCGGGGCTCGATCATGGCGGCCTACAACTTCCTCGCCTTCTCCGGCATGTTGCTGGCCGGCGTGGTCTTCTTGCTGTTGGCCGACGTGCTCGGCATGTCGGCCCGGCAGATCTCCCTGGCGGCCGGCGTGGTGACGCTGGGGGTTGCCGCGCTCATCGTCTGGATCGCGCCGGTGGACACGCTCCGCCTCGTGGCCCGCATCATCGGCCGCCGCTTCTACCGCATCCGCGTCGAGGGCATCGAAGCCATGCGCAAGGACCCGGGCGCCCGGCCGGTCCCTGCGCGGAGCTTCCTGCGCACGTGCCGCCGCTGCCGGCGAAGGCCGAAAGTGGCCGACTCGACAGGGGCCGAGCTGACCGGCGGCCAGCTCTTGATCCGCAGCCTCATCCTCCGCCGGCTCCTGCGCCGCCACGTGCTGGCCAAGGACGAAGCCCGCGTCGGCTTGCTCCTGCCCCCGTCGGTTCCCGCCGTGGTGGCCAACGCGGCCCTGGCCATCGATCGGCGCGTGCCGGTGAACCTGAACTACACCCTCTCCTCTGAGGTCATGAACCTCTGCATCGCCAAGGCCGGCATCCGCCACGTGCTCACCAGCCGCAAGCTGATCGAGAAGCTCCAACTGGACGTACGGGCCGAGCTGGTCTGCCTGGAGGACTTTGCGGACAAGGTCACCTGGCGCGACAAGCTCTCAGCCGCCTTCCAGAGCCGGCTCCTGCCCACATGGCTCCTCGCCCGGTGGCTCCGTCTAACGCGCGTCCGTCCGGACGACCTCATGACCATCGTCTTCACCTCCGGCTCGACCGGCCAGCCCAAGGGCGTGATGCTCAGCCACGACAACGTCGCCTCGACCATCGCCGGCTTCAGCCAGATGCTGCAACTCGGCAAGCAGGACGTGGTCGTCGGAGTGCTGCCCTTCTTCCATTCGTTCGGCTACACGATCACCCTCTGGGGGCCGCTCTCGCTGGACCCCAAGGCCGTCTACCACTACAACCCGCTTGAAGGCCGCCAGGTCGGCAAGGTCTGCCGCGAGCACGGCGGCACGATCCTCGTCGCCACGCCCACCTTCCTGCGGTCTTACCTGCGGCGGTGCCAGCCCGAGGACTTCAAGACCCTCAACGTGGTCTTCGCCGGCGCCGAGAGGCTCCCCAAGGACCTGGCCGACGCCTTCGAGCAGCGTTTCGGCGTGCGTCCCTACGAAGGCTACGGCGCCACCGAGCTCTCGCCCGTGGTCTCCGGCAACGTCCCGCCCGGACGCAAGGTCGTCCCCTGGCAGCAGGGCTGCAAGGAGGGCACCGTGGGCCAGCCCTTCCCCGGCGTCGCTGTCAAAGTGGTTGACCCGGATACCGGCGCAGACCTGGGCACGGGCACGTCGGGCATGTTGCTCGTCAAAGGGCTCAACGTAATGCTCGGCTACCTTGACCAACCGGAGCTTACCGCCCAGGTGATCCGCGACGGCTGGTACACCACCGGCGACATCGCCGAGATCGACGCCGAGGGCTACATCCGCATCACCGGACGGCTCAGCCGCTTCGCCAAGATCGGCGGCGAGATGGTCCCCTTGGACGGCGTGCAGGAGGCCATCGGCAAGGCCCTAGGACTGGACGATGAGGCAGTCCGCCTGGCCGTCACCAGCGTGCCCGACCCCAGGAAAGGCGAGCGGCTCGTGGTCCTCCACGCGGGCCTGGCCCGCTCGCCCGAGGAACTCTGCCGGGCCTTGGCCGGCCTCGGCCTCCCGCCGCTGTGGATCCCTTCGCCCGACAGCTTCTGCCGCGTGGACGCCCTTCCGCTCTTGGGCACGGGCAAGCTCGATCTGAAGCGGCTGAAGGACCTCGCGCTGGCGCAGTTCCCGCTGCAAGGCGGCTGACCCGCTGCAAACGGCAAAAGGGGACTGGCTCCGAGTCCCCGAGGTGCCTGTCCCCTTTTGTGCTGCGGAAAGGCCAAGGGGACTGGCTCCGAGTCCCCGAGGTGCCTGTCCCCTTTTGTGCTGCTTAAAGGCCAAGGGGACTGGCTCCGAATCCCCGAGGTGCCTGTCCCCTTTTGTGCTGCGGAAAGGCCAAGGGGACTGGCTCC
>CAYGZI010000074.1:0-10414 GCA_964354245.1 uncultured Planctomycetaceae bacterium | reverse complement strand
GAATCCCCGAGGTGCCTGTCCCCTTTTGCTTCCCCTTCCTCCAGCCTCCAGTCTCCAGCCTCCGGACTCCCCGTTGACCACCCCCCCGTCGCCACCGCGGCCGGTCTTGGCCAAAACCGACTTGTTGGCCAACATAGCGTTTCGGGCCCGTTTTGGCCAAGAAGCGGCCAGAGCGTAATCCTTTGCCCGGTAATGACTTAACGACATATCCTAAAGGGCATCCATCACCCTCCATCGGCGGTATGGAAAACAGTCTCCCAGAAAACCGCATCTAACCCCCAACCCCGCAACCACTTGCGTCCCACAGCAAGAATCCGTTTCGCGCAAGAATCCCGCCCCTTCTGTCTTCCTGTTAATCTGGGCAAGCAAGGCCCATCAACCCCTTGCCTCCCAACGCCTTGCGCCTGTCAATCTGCGACCTATCTCCCCAATCGGGTGGCACAACAGGGTCATATTGACAAGCCCCCGTCCAACCCATCCGGCCAATTGCCTCCGCAGCCCGCGTGTCCAACAACCCCTGTTCAGCGTCGCAACCCTTTGCGGCCCAACGCCCTCCGCCGATGCCAAAGGGGACTGGCTCCGAGTCCGCGAGGTGCCTGTCCCCTTTGGCCGATCACTCTTACTCACCCCTTCTTGACCGCCCCCAAAACGCCCAAACCGCAATTTGGCCACGACTCAACTCCCGCCCCAACCTCCACTTGTGCCAAACCGGGCCACTGCTGCTCAACAACCCCTTTTCACGTTCTCACCCACGACCAACTTCTCACCCGATTCCGCCCCGTCCTGTCCAACTCGGCTCTTCCACCGCAGAGCCGCGGAGACGCGGAAAACAGGCGCGAGGGAGAAGGCCCGTCACCTCTTCTCACCTTCCCACCTTTTCGCCTTCCCAACTTCTCAAACTTCTCCTTTTCTCACCTTCTCACCCTGTCACCCTGTCACCCTGTCACCTTCTGACTCCGTCACGCGCGCCCTCTGCCATCTGCCTACTGCCCTCTTCCATCCCCCGATTGACCCACCGCCCGGACGTGGTACATTGACGGGCAATGAACGCTTCTCTCCCGTGAGTCCGCAACGAGAGGCCAGATCATGGGCCCCGCGAGACCAACGATCCACGAAGTGGACTTCTGTGGCCAAATTGCCTCCACCGTCAATGGCCTTATAACCCAGAATCCCAGTGTCTTCCCATTCCGTGAGGCCCGCGTAGAGGGCTTTGGAACCGGCGCGGGCCGCCGGAAGCGCAAGGACCTGCGCTTCTTCGACCGCAACGGCAAGGTGGTGCTGTGCGGGGAGGTGAAGTTGCCCGGAAAGCCGGAAGGCCGGTCTGCCTTCGCGGACAAGCTCCTGCAGGACGCCTTTGCCAAGGCAGACGACGCGGGCACTCAGTTCTTTTTCACCTGGAACGTCAACGAGTTTGCCCTCTTCGATCGGAGTCGATGGGACCGGCCGCTGCTTGATCGACGTTTACGCGTCTGGCGGCTCGCCCGGACGCTTTCTGGTCCTGAAGATGTTGCCCGCGAAGACAACCTCAACTTCATCAAGACGCATTTCCTCCCCGATCTGCTGCGGGATTTAGGCGACATCATTTCCGGCCGCCGGCGCGAGTGGCTGCCGCCGGATGACATCTTCATCCGGTCCCTGGAAAGCCACCTCGACTGGCCCGTGCAACTCGCCAGCGCCTACATCCTCGAGCACGCCGCCAAGAGCAAGCCGTTCGACATGCGCGTCCAGCGTTGGATGACCGATCAAGACCGGACTTTCGTTCGCACGCCGCACGAGGAATGGGCCAAGGCCGTGGACAATATGGCCAAGACCCTCGCATACGTCTGGGCAAACCGGCTGATCTTCTACAAGGCGCTGCGCGCGCGATTCCCCGACCTGCCGCGACTGGAACTGCGCCGATCGGTGAAGAAGGCGGATGAGGCGGTAGCCGCGTTCAACCGCTTATTCCAGCAGGCTGTTCAGCGAAGCGGCGACTATGAACCCCTCCTGATGCCCCAGGCGCGAGATTGGGCAACGGAGCTTGTCTTCCATTCCCCCAACGCCTTGGATGCGTGGCGAGGGATGCTCCGCGGAATCGAATCCGTGGACTTCCGTGAAGTCCCATCCGATGTAGTGGGTCGGATCTTCCAAAAGCTCATCGGGCCCGAAGAGCGACACCGCTACGGCCAACATTTCACTGGGGATGACGTAGTAGACGTCATCAACGGATTCTGCGTCCGAAATGCCAGCGACGCGATCCTTGACCCCGCGTGCGGATCGGGCAGCTTCCTTGTCCGTGCCTACTACCGCAAGCGTTGCCTCGACCCCTCGCGTAAGCACCTTGACTTGATCCGCGAGCTGTTTGGCTGCGACATTGCCCTTTATCCCGCGCACCTAGCGACTCTCAATTTGGCCGCCCGCGAAATCACCGACGAAGTAAACTATCCGCGCATCAAGCGGCGCAACTTCTTCGACTTCCACCCCGGGCAGCCCTTCTGCGAAATCCCCGACAACGCTGGGGGCCAGCAACCCGTACCCCTGCCCGCGCTCGATGCCTTAGTCGGCAATCCGCCGTACGTCCGTCAAGAGAAGATCGAAAAGGGCGATAAGACGCGATTCGGCGAGATTGCCAGCCGCGCATGGGGCGACTTGCGTCTGAGTGGACGAAGCGACCTTCATTGTTACTTCTGGCCGGCCGCAACCCGGCTTCTCAAGCCGGACGGCCGCTTCGGCTTTCTGACGAGTTCCTCGTGGCTCGATGTCGAGTACGGCTTTGCCCTCCAAGGGTGGATACTGCGACATTTCCGCATCCTCGCGGTTATGGAAAGCGCAGCCGAGCCGTGGTTTCCCGACGCCCGCGTCAAGACTTGCGTGACGGTCCTGCAACGGTGCGATGACGAACCCCAACGCATGTCCAATCTCGTTCGCTTTGTCCGTTTCAACCGCAAGCTGGCCGATATCATCGGGGTTCCGCCTGGCCAAGACGAAGATGCCCGCCAAGCCGCGATTGAAGCGCTGCGGGATCGCATTCTTAGCGCCAACGCCGACTGCCAAGACCGGGACTTGCGGATCATCGTCAAGTCGCAGAAGGAGCTCTGGGCCGATGGTGTTCGGGCCGGCGCAATCCTGGGTGAGGTCGAAGCGGCTGAAATGCCCGATGAAGACGAAGACGGCGAATCGCCCGAAGTAGCCGCGATGAACTCCATCGGCCATGATCCGAACGGCGTCTACCGCGCCGGCAAATGGGGGCGATACCTCCGCGCACCGGACCTCTACTTCGACATCATGCGGCGCTTCGGAGGCCGCTTCGTCCCCTTGGGCGAGATCGCCACGGTTCGATTCGGCGTAAAGACAGGCTGCGACGCCTTCTTCATGCCGAGGGACGTTACCGCCGAAAGGCTAACCACGCATGAGAACGACCGCGAGTTCCGGCGGCACGCGGGCGGCGCGCCGCGGAACGATGTCGAGTCTGGCAAGCTCCGGATCATCGAAGCCGGGGACGGAAGCATCCATCCCATCGAGGCAAAGTACGTCGCCCCGGAGCTGCACAGCCCGATGCACGTGGATCGGCCGCTCGTACGCGCTGCCGACTTGGACCGCGTTGTCCTGCTTGTTGGCGAGCCGATGGACAAGCTGAAGAAAAAGGCCCCCTGGGTCTGGCGCTATCTACGGTATGGGATGACCGCGACGTTTGCGTCCAGCAAGTCGAAGCCCGTGCCTGTCCCCAAACGATCAACTTGCGCGGCCCGCGACCCATGGTATGACCTGACGGGGCTGGTCCGCCCGGGCACCGCGTTCTGGCCAATGGCCCAGCAGTACCGGCACATCGTCGCCGGCAATCCCGAACGACTGATCTGCAATCACAACCTGTTTGACCTGGCGCCGGAGAGTCTCAACGCGATGGAGCAAACGGCGCTTGTCGCAGTGCTGAATTCAACGCTTGTGGCGTTGTTCAAGACGTTTTACGGCCGGTTCGCAGGAACCGAAGGGAATCTGAAGACCGAAGTGGTGGACGTGAACTTGTTGGAGGTGCCCAACCCACGCGGCCTATCGGCGGACTTGGCCAAACGCCTGGACAATGCTCTGCATCGCATGGGCAATCGCGAAGTGGGCCGGATGGTGGAAGAGCAACTGATGGACTGTCACACGCCCGAGCGCGCCCGGAGGTTGGCGACCGGTCCGATTGTGTTCTCGCATGAGCTTCAGCAACCCGACCGCCGGGACTTGGATGACTCCGTCTTTGAATTGCTCGGAGTTACGGACCCCAAGCAGCGCGACGGACTGATCCGCCGGCTATACGAAGCGACGGCCCGCCACTTCCGCGACATCCGGGTCGTCGAAATCGAGAAGATGCAGCAACGGGCGAAGTCGGACAACCACGGGCGATTCAGTGTCCGCGACCTCGCGGCCGACATTTGGGACGCTGCCGAGCTCGAGGACGCCACGCCCCTCGCCGAGTGGATCGGGCAATTGCCGGAATCAAACTCCCTGGCCATAATTCCCGAAGAGCGCCCGGCGGCCGTCTCAGGCGACGTGATGTTCTCGCCGAACACGGTGTACTTCGGCAAACGTCGCACGAGTCACATTGACTGTCAGTCGCGTGGACAAGCGGAACTTGTAGCGCGTCTGGCCAATCTGGGCATCGCGGGTGAAGTCAGGTTGCCGACGGACCTCGGCCCGTGCTTCAAGTTGCTGGAACGTGTGAACCGGCGCATCGAGAGCGCGGACAGACGCTTCCAGGAACTGGCCGAAAGCCGGACCGGCGATGAGCGAGTCCAGCAGCAGCTTAAAGAACTGCTGGAGCGATGGTTTGTGTTAGGCCGGGAACTGCCCAACGCTCCCCAGCCCGCCCAGGTGCAGGATGAATCGGACGAGCCCGCGGCGCAGAGTCGATACGATTCGTGAGCAGTTGCCAACCTGTCCCACGGGGTTGGGACGGGTTGGAACGTCGAAACCGGCCGCGGGGCCCCACGTGGTTGCCCGCCCGGGGCTCCCACAGACCCGGACGTGCGCGATCGGCGCATCCGGCTCGTCGAGTCGTGGCTGCGCTGCCGTAGGGTGATATCCGTGGGCGTTGCGTTGACACACAACGGACTCCAGAGCACCCGCCGCGTTTCCTGCCAACCGGTCCACAACTCCGCACTTCGCCTCGTGCCCAAGCCCCGAACTCCGAGCCCCGAACCCCGAGCCCCGAATCCTCGCGGGCCGACACGGCCCGGCTCTTAACCCTGAACCCTGAACCCTTTTTCATGGAGCCGAGCTGCCAACGTTGTCCCGGCTCCTGTTGGAGGAATCACCATGCCCAGTCCTTTGATCGACCAGCTCCGCGAGTTTCTCAAGGACACGATCCGCCAGAAGGTTGACTTCTCCCAGACGGACCAAAGCCGCGGAGTGGCGCCGCCACCCCTGGAAAAGCCGTTTGCGCCCGAGGCGACCCGGATCAAGCTCGTGCCGCCGGACCAGTGGCGGGCAATCGGGCAGATCGACTTGCTGACGGCGATCGCGAACCGCGAGAGCCGCCGCGACTTCACCGGCGATCCCCTGTCGCAGGAGGAACTATCGTTCTTGCTCTGGACCACGCAGGGCGTCCGCCAGCGAGTCAACAAGGCGACTGTCCTGCGGACGGTCCCGTCCGCGGGTGCGCGGCACGCCTTGGAGACTTACCTCTGCGCGTTGAACGTCGAGGGACTGGAAGCCGGCATCTACCGTTATCTGCCGTTGGAGCATGAGTTGCTCCTGGAGTTCCACGAGCCCCACGCCCGGGCACGGCTGAACGAGGCGACGTTTGGGCAGTCGTTCGCAGGGCAGGGGGCAGTGACGTTTATCTGGACGGCCGTGCCGTACCGCATGGAGTGGCGCTACGGCCCAGCAGGCCACAAGATGATCGCCCTGGACGCCGGGCACGTCTGCCAGAACCTCTACCTGGCCTGCGAGGCGATCGGGGCCGGCACCTGCGCCGTGGCCGCGTACCACCAGCAGATGATGGACCGGCTGGTCCGCGTGGACGGCTCGGATGAGTTCGTCGTCTACTTGGCGCCGGTCGGCAAGTTGGAGGCGGATTGACCGCCGCACGGTGCGCTTTGGCCGAGCCGCCGGAAATGGCCGTTATCCGCCCCGACCTGCAGACCGGCTTCGCCAATGCCGGCTGGAAGTACGATCGCTACCCCGATCTCCCTTCACTCGACGCCAATAAGGCGATGCTGGTCGCCGACCTGAAGGGCCCCGGCATCATCCGCTGCCGCCCGTGGCAGAGCGGGCGAGGCCCATGCTCCGTGGGCGCGCCCAAGTCCGCCGGCCTGTGAGCCTAACGAAGAGGCGATCCATCGTGGCGTCCGGAAGGGGCCGGATTGAAGGTGGCGATGGCCGCGCGAAGGGGCCGCAGTTCGGGTGCGGCTGCCGGGTCAGTATGTCTGCCCCCCCTGCAAGAGCGGCAAACCGCGGGCTTAGCCCCTGAAATCGCCGTTGTCCCGCAGGGAGCGGCGCCATAGGACCTGGACAATCGAGGAGAAGGACCATAGCATAGGTGTCGGCGCGCACGGTGTTGGCGCGTGCGATCGCGCGAGGCGAGCGGCTCTGTCGCTGTGTGCGTGCCGCCGTTGTGTTGTGTTTCTCGGCAATGACGCTGCCATCGTGACCCTCGAGATTATGGAGTATTCCATGAAGATGCGTCGGCTTGGTTTCCTGTTGGCTCTCGGATGGATCGCCCTGTGGCCCCTTGGCGCCCTCGCCCAAGACGCCTTCAACGCTCTCATCCAGCGCGTGCCGAGTTCGGCCAATGCGGTGGTGATCTTGAACATGGAGAGGATCAAGGCCAGTCCGATGGGGGTGCGCCTGGGATGGCGCGAGAAGATCGAGGAGGCCTTCAACTCGGGCATGATCCGCGTGCCGCCGAAGGCCACGCGGTTCGTCATGGCGTCGCAGATCGACTTCGAGTTCAAGACGCCGAACTGGGAGTTTGCGGTCGCGGACCTTGAGATAGCGCCGCCCATGGAGCGGATTGCCAAGGAGTACGGCGGCACGCCGGATACGCTCGACGGCCTGCCGGCGGTGGTGTTGCCCAACGACGCCTTCGCGGTCCAGTTGGGCCCGAACACGCTGGCCGCCATGGCCCCGGCCAACCGCCAGAACGTGTTGCGGTGGCTCCGGGAAATGCAGTCGCCGACCAGGGTTCCTTTGCCCGACTACCTGGAGAAAGCGGCCGGCTACTCGGACGTGGCGAAGACCGAGATCGTCATGGCGCTCGACCTGCAAGGCGTGTTTCCACAAGAGCGGATTTCGCACTATCTGAGGTCCAAGACGTTCCTGGACGAGGCCAAGGTCGACCGGAAGGAGCTGGTCAGTTTGCTGGCCGGGATCCGCGGGGTGCGCATCGGCGTCCGCATCGACGAGAAGCCGCTGGGGAGAATCTCGGTGGATTTCCTCGAACCCGTGAAGCTCTCGCCGGAGATTGCCAAGCGGGTCCTGCTGGAGGCGCTGGCCGACGCCGGGGCGAGGATCGAGGAGCTCGAGCAGTTCAAGGCGGGCGTCGACCGCACCGGCATCTGGCTTCAAGGCTACCTGTCCGACGGCGGGCTGCGCCGCCTGTTGAGCGTGGTCGACTCGCCGGCGCCGACGGAGGTCGCGGCCCCGACGCGGGAGGTGAAGTCGAAGGTGCAGCCGAAGGGGCAGCCGAAGCCGAAGGCCAAGGAAGTCAGCCCCGGTGAAGTCGTGGAGGACGCGGTTCAGACTTCCGTGAAGTACTTCAAGACGATCACGACCTACTTCAACGATCTGCGCACGGACATGCGCAACAGGCAAACGATCGCCCAATCGCAGGTCTACTTCGACAGGTACGCCCGGAAGATCGAGCGGCTTCCGATGCTCAACGTGGACCCGGAGCTTCTCGATTACGGGGCCTTCGTGTGCCAGAGTTTGCGCGAGCTGGCCGGCTCGGTGCGGACCACGGGCGCCGAACAGGCCGTTGCCACGCGGAACGTCACGGCCTCCTCGCCCGGCGTGTACAACACGGGCAGCTACGGTTACGGGCGAGCGGGCTATTATGGAGCGTCCGGATTCTACGGGAACTACGCCAGGTATGACGCGCGTGCAACTCTCAAGTGGGAAGGCTCGCAGCGGCGGCTGGTCCGCGCCCAGACAAACACCGCGATCGCAGGCGCGACCGAAGACGTCAAGCAGCAGGTGGTCGAGGCCACGGCCGGGATCCGCCGCAAGATGACGGAGAAGTATCAGACTGAGTTCTGAGGACTCCCGCTGGCTCAGACCGGTGCTGAGGTCGATCCGCGCGCACCGATCATTCGGACAGTCATGAGCGACTCCACTCGACCCGATCCCCTTGAGCCGACGATGGTGCATCCCCCGGCCAAAGGGCCGCCGTCGCGCGGCAAGCGGCCGGTCGACGTTTCCGGACCGAGAGTCGGCTTTGTCGAGGGCACGCGCCCCCGCTTCGCCGACGAAACCGCGGGGCTGCTCCGCACTCGGCTGCAGGCCGCCGCGCTGGTCGTCTCGATTCTCTTGTTCCTGGCGTTTGCCGCGAACTTGTTCGCCAACAGGTTTCAGGACGTCCAGAGCCTCGACCGGGCACTGGCCGGTTGCGCGTGTGCGGGTAAGTGGACCGAAGAGCACTCAGCAGCGTGGTGGCGGGAGATCGAGTCGTAAACCCATCGCCAATAGGTCCGAAGACCGTTTCAAGGATGGGTCCGATGCGACTGCTTGTGCCCGAGTAATACCAGCTCACGCCAGATCAGGAGACCGGATCCAGCCGGAAGAAATGCCACTGCCACGGCCCGAGGGACACAAAGAGCCCTGAATCTGCCAGATCGTCGCCGCGACGTTCGTAGGATTCGGTCGACAGCATTTCGGAAAGCCGCCAAACCCTCGCCCGCAGATCCTCCCAGGGCATCCGGATGACGGCTTGGGAAGGGGTGCCCGAGAAGTTGACCACGATAAGATGGCGCTCGCCGCCCAACTCCCAGCACCAGGACACGATGTTCAGGTGGCTCGGGTTGTCCGGCCAGCCGCTGCGATCACAGAGCTGCCACCGGCCGTTCCGGAAGACGTCCCGTGCCGTCTCAGTGAGAAGACGCTGGTAGAACGCTTGCAGATCCTGATCTGGCGACTCGTCTGGGCGGCGGCTGAGGAAGACCGGGAGCCGTACACTTCGGCCCTCGAACTGCCCCTCGTGGAGGAGCTTGGCACCGGGGAGGGTGAGCAACGTCACCGCGCCGGCACGAGCCTTGTCTGAGGCAAAGGTCGCCGCCGCCCGGGGCTCGTCGTGGTTCTCCAGGAAGCGGACGAGCCCATGCTGGTAGGCCATGTCGGCCAGTAGGTGCAACCGTACCTTCTCAGCGTCCCCGTGCTCCATCCGGTCGTAGAGTTTCTTGTCGTAACAGAAGTCGAAGCCCTGTTGCTGGAGCGCCCACTCCAGATCCCAATAGGCCTCGGCCAGGAACCGAAACTCCGGGTGCCGCGACCGCACCGCCGGGATAAGAGAGTTCCAATAGTCCTCGGTAGGCCGGGCGCCGGCCCGGGATCCCCAGGTACGCTCGAAGACGTCGCTCATCATCAGCATGGCCATGTCGCACCGCACGCCGTCGCACTGCTCGGCGATCTGCTGCACCGTCTCAGCGATTGCGCTCCGCAGCCCCGGGTTGAAGGCGTTGAGCTGGAGCACGTCGGGCCAGGCCGGAAAGAACGGGTCCCGGCCACAGGCAAGAACTCTTCCCCTGACAGCAATAAAGGAGGCGGGGTCTTTGCGCAGATCCTCATCGTCTCCCTGAATGAAATACTCGGGATGCTTGGACGCCCAGGGATGGTCGGGGGCCACGTGGTTGGGCACAAAATCGAGGATCAGCCGGAGGCCTCGCTTCGCAAGCATTTCGCGGGCAGCCGCGAGCCCCGCGGGACCACCGAGGCGCTCGTCAACGACGTAACGGCGCACGCAATAGGGCGAGCCGGCATTGTCCTCTGCCGAAAAGTCGGGAAGGGCCCGGCGGAAATCCTCCAGGAGGCCCTTGTTCCGCATGGAGACTTCAATCCCGGCAGGGCTCCGTTCCCAGACGCCCATGAACCACACGGCGTCGAAGCCGTAAGAGGCAATCGCCTCCCACTCCTGCTCAGGAACCGTGGCGAGGTTGACAGTGCGTTGGTATTTCTGGCTCAACTCAGCCAGCCACACCCAGGAATTGATCTCGTAGACGACGGGATGTTTGGACCACGTTTTCATATCACTGCTCCTGGGCGTCTGCGGCGCCCTTCAAGAACGCGGCTCCTTTGCCCGCCTCCAAGAGCCCCTTGGGATCCAGAAGGCCGAAAAGCTGGATGGTCTTGGCCACGACGCCTGTCCAGCCGGTCTGGTGGCTCGCGCCAAGCCCCGCGCCGTTGTCGCCGTGGAAGTATTCGTAGAAGAGGATGTGGTCGCGCCAATGGGGATCGGACT
>CAYGZI010000073.1:0-14418 GCA_964354245.1 uncultured Planctomycetaceae bacterium | reverse complement strand
CTCGGACCAGGTGAGGCTCGATTGTGACCAACAGGGGAGCCCGGGCAAAATTCCATGCGAGACGGTGCGTCAACGTGAGCGTCTGTGGAGTCGCCGGACGTCCAAACTGACACACCACCGCAATCGGGGCTTGCGTGTCGTTGGAATGCGGATTCTTCGTCAGGAGGCCAACTCTGACATTCCGCTCGCCTGTCTCTCGCCGAATGGCCGTCTCGATCTTGGCCTTGGCCAAATCTGTCAGCACGCGAGGGCCAACGCCGGACGGGGACAAGATCTCCCTTTCCGTCGGCCAATCCATCAAGTCGTGCAGTTGGGCGAGTGACATTGAGGCTTACGAACCGCCACGGTGGGACGGGGATGCCGGGCCTCCGTTGGCGGTATTGTAGTCTCTCTGAAGATCCGATGGTAGAGGGATCAGGGACCAGACGACGTGGGCCACGGGTGACCGGGTGAAAGGACCCGACGCCCGTCACCTTGTCACCCCGTCACCCCGTCACCTTGTCACCTTGTCACCTCCTGTGACAGACAAGAACGTCTGTCCTCCTGAGCGCATTACACGTGGAGGTCGGCCCGCAGGGCGAGGGCCTCGGGATACTTGGCGCGGATCGGGGCGATCACGTCGCGGAGGAACTCGTCCACCTGTTCGGGGGCGCGGCCGATGAAGTGCTGCGGGTCGAGGGCGGCTTCGAGGTCCACCTTGGCAAAGGCAGGGTCGGCGGCCAGACGCTCCAGGAGGTCGTTGGGGGCCCCTTGCTGCTTGACCATCGCGGCGGCGGCCTGGCTGTGGCGGCGGATCCGCTCGTGCAGGTCCTGGCGGTCGCCCCCGGCGGCCACCGCGGCCATGAGCAGGTTCTCCGTGGCCATGAACGGCAGCTCCGCCTCGATGTTTTTGGCGATGACTTGGGGGTAAACGACCAGCCCCTCGGAGACGTTCTGGTAGAGGATCAGGATCGCGTCGATCGCCAGGAACGCCTGCGGCAGCACGAGGCGGCGGCTGGCGCTGTCGTCCAAAGTGCGCTCGAGCCACTGCGTGGCCGCCGTGACAGCCGCAGTCGGTTCCAGGCCGATCACAAACCGCCCGAGCGAGCAGATCCGCTCCGCGCGCATCGGATTGCGCTTGTAGGCCATGGCGGAGGAGCCGATTTGCTCCTTCTCGAAAGGCTCTTCGACCTCCTTGCGATGCTGCAACAACCGCAAATCCGTGGCCATCTTGTGCGCGCTCTGGGCAATGCCCGACAGCGCGGCCAGCACCTGGGCATCGACCTTGCGCGGATAGGTCTGGCCGGTGACCGGATAGGACGCGGCGAAGCCGATCTTCTCGCATAGGAGCTTCTCCAGCAGGCGGACCTTCTGGTGATCGCCGCCAAAAAGCTCCAAGAAGCTCGCCTGCGTGCCCGTCGTGCCTTTCGAGCCGAGGGCCTTCAAGGCCCCGATGCGGTGCTCGATCTCGGCCAAGTCCAACACCAGGTCGTAGGCCCAGAGGCAGGCCCGCTTACCGATCGTGGTGGGCTGGGCGGGCTGGAAATGGGTGAAGGCCAGGCAGGCGAGATTGCGGTGTTGCTGGGCGAAGGCCGCCAGGCGGTCGATCACCGCCGCGAGCCGCTCGGCAATCATCTCCAGGGCCTCGCGGAGGAGCAAGAGGTCGGTATTGTCGGTCACGAAGCAGCTCGTGGCCCCGAGGTGGATGATCGGCCGGGCGGAGGGGCAGACGTCGCCGTAGGCGTGGACGTGGGCCATGACGTCGTGGCGCAGTCGCTTTTCGTGCTCCCGGGCCGCATCGAAGTCGATGTCGTCCACGTGCTGCTTCAACTCGGCGATCTGCTCGGCCGAGATGGGCAGTTCCAGCTCGGCCTCGGCCTCGGCGAGGGCGACCCAGAGCCGGCGCCAGGTGCTGAACTTGCGCTGGGGGCTCCAAAGCCGGCTCATCTCCGTCGAGGCGTAGCGGCCGATGAGCGGGTTGTCGTATTGATCGTAGGCGGTGGACATGGGGAGGGTTCAGGGTTCGGGGTTCAGGGGCCAGGGTTCAGCGCTCAGGGTTCAGGGATTGGGGTATTGGGGAAAAGACAATCCGCGTGGCGACAATTGCTGACACTTGGCCCCTCATCCTTCATCCCTCATCCTTTCCCCCTCACATGTTCGTCACGTCGTCCGCCGAGCCGGTGCCCACCAGCTTGTCCATCGCCGCGGCCAACTCGACGTTGTGCCGGTCGTCCAGGGCGTAGACCCGGCAGACCCGATAGCTCTGCGGGATCTGCCGGAACAGCTCGCGGTCGTCGAGGCTGCGGATCTGGCCCGTGGCCGGATCGAACAGGAAATTCTGCCCGGCCGCGGGGGTGTGCGCGCCGGGCCGGTGGACGTGCCGGGCCGGATCGAACTTCAGGGGCAGGTCTCGCAGCGCCGGCGGGAGTTGGCTCCGCACCGCGGCCTCAAAGAGCTGCTCGTTGCTGAACACGCTGGTCTGCTCCGTCTCGCCGGGCTTGAAGAAGACCGTCCGCTCGCACGCCATCTTCCAGCGGATCTTGCGGGCTAGAAAGTCCTGCCACCGCCGCCCGATCTCGCGCAGTCTCGGGTCCTCGGCCCGGTGCCAATCGGCCACTCGGACCAGAAGTGACCATTCGGTCAGGCGCCGGTACTCGTCGAGGTACTCCAGGGGATTGCCGGGGAGCAGATGGGGCTTGCTGTCGAGGAACAGCTCGGCCAGCGTGAGGTCGATCGCCCGCACGGTGCGATGAAAGTAAATCGTCCGGAATAGCTCGGCCCGCACGCCGATGAACCGGACCAAGGCCGCCAGGCCGCGCTCGTGGATCGTGAGCCCCCGGGGGGTGAAGACGCTGTAGTGCAGGAGGCGGTCCAGGTCGAAGGCCCGCTGGCTGTAGCCCGACATGTAGGCGTCGCGGAGGACGAAGTCCATGTTGTCCACGGTGTAGAGGCCGCTGAAGAGGCCGCGCAGGAGCGAGAGCCAGCGGGGAATGTCGTCCCCGGCCCCTTCTTTCGGGCGGGTAATGAGGACGGCGACCTGCTCGGGATCGAGCGTCTCTCGGTCCTCCAGGCAGCCCTTGGGGTTCCGACGAATCCGGCGGAGCATGGCGCCGAGTTCGTGGCGGATGATGTGAGCCCCCAGGGTTTCGTGGTTAAGCCCGAATTGGGCGAGGTAGTGCTGATCGAAGAAGTGGCCGAAGGGGCCGTGCCCCACGTCGTGGAGGAGGGCAGCCACCCGCATGATTGACTCAATGTAGCCCCGGCTAGGTGCGTCGGGGCATACGTCTTGAAGGCTGGGGTAGAGCTTCTCAACCGCTCGACTGGCGAGGTGCATGGCCCCCAAGACGTGCTGGAACCGAGTGTGCTCCGCGCTCGGAAAGACGTACCACGCGGTTTGCAGTTGGTGGACCTGGCGAAGCCGCTGCACCCAAGGGTGGTCGATCACCTGCTGCTCGGCCACCTCGCCCTCAGGCAACCCGGCAGCCGAGGTGAACGGTATGTAACCGTGAATCGGATCGTGGCTGAGACTCTCGCTCCGGAAGTACTGCATGGAAGGGATTATCCCGGGCGGGGCGGCGGCCGTCCAGCATCCCGGATCGGAACGGTGCCGGGAGGCCATTCGCGCCGAACGATCTAGCGTTAATTGGCGGGTCCGCATACACTTATGCGCGAGTCTGCGGATTGCGTAAGATGTTGTGGCTTTAGCGAACACAGAGACTAGGAGGGAGCCGTGCTGCGGACCCGGATTATGGCGTTGGCTTTGGTGGGTATAGCTCTCGCGGGGGGAGAGCATCCCACGGTGACTGCGGCAGGCCCGAGTGAGACCCTTCTTCCCAACACCACGCGGGGATTCTTCTGCGTCACCAGCGTCAAGACGCTGGAAGAGCACTGGAACAAGACCCAGTTGGGCCAGTTGGCCAAAGACCCGTTGATGAAGCCATTCATCGACGACCTGCGACAGCAGATCGACGACCGGTGGTCGGACATTCACGAGAAGCTCGGCGTGACCATCGAGGACCTCCGCCAGGTGGCGAGCGGGGAATTGGCCCTCGCCGCCGTGCAGACCGCGGACGGCGCCCCCGGCATCGCCCTTTTGGCGGACGTCACCGGGAACCAGAAGAAGGCCAAGGACCTGTTGGCCAGGATCTCCAAGAATCTGACCGGCGCGAAGGCCAAGCACGAGCGGATCCAAGTGGAAGGGGTCTCCGTGGACCTCTTCACGCTCCCCCCGGACGAGTACCTGATGCTGCCCAAGGAGGCCGCGAAGTCGTCCAAGGCAACCTCCAAGTCGCCCAAGGCCAAGGCCAAACCCGCCGAGCCGCGGGACCGCTACATCCTGTACTGCTTGAAGGACGACAAGCTGCTGGTGGGATCGACCCAGCGGGAAGTGATCCAGGGGATTCTTGCACGGCTGGGCGGCAAGAAAGGCCCTTCGCTCTCCGACGTCCCGTCGTACCGGGCCACGATGAAGCGATGCGCCGAAGACGCCGGAAAAGCCGTCCCGCAGGTCCGGTGGTACGTTCAGCCGCTGGGTTACCTGGAGGTCGCGCGGGCCTTGCGCGTCGAGCCCCAGTCCGTCCGGAAAGGCACCAACATCGTCGAGTTTTTCAAGGAGCAGGGGTTCGACGCCATTGAGGGGCTGGGCGGACTGGTGGACTTTTCCGCGGACGGCTGCGAGGTGATTCACCGCACGGCGGTGTATGCCCCGGGCAAGCACGAGCGGTCGATGAAGATCCTGAGTTTCCCCAACCGTTCCACTCCCGGCAATGCCAAGCCCGAGGAAGACCCGTTCAAGCCGCAGCGGTGGGTCCCGGCGGACATTGCCGGCTACGCCACCTTCCAGTTCGACATCCTGAACGCATTCGACAATCTGGACACGCTGGTCGACGCCCTATTCGGCAAGGGGGAGAAGGGCGTGTGGCAGGACATTGTGACCCAGTTGGAAAAGGAGCCGCACGGGCCCAGGATCAATCTCCGCAAGGAGTTGGTCGCGCAATTGGGGAGCCGGGTGACGGTCTTGACCGGCTGCCAGGTGCCGATCACGACCACCAGCGAGCGGATCCTGATTGCCGTGGAGGTGAAGAAGGACGCGGAAAAGGCGGTCGCCGACGCGGTCATGAAGTTCTACAAGAACGACAAGGACATGCGGCGGCGGGAATTCGAGGGGCACGCGATCTGGGAGAGCATCCCGCCCGAGAAAGGCAAGTCCGATATCCCCGATCTCAAGGTCAGCGAGATCCCCGGGCTCGAGTTCGATTACGGCGGCGCGAAGAAGCCGGTCCGCCCGGCCCGCACCCCCAAGGGCGACGGCGCCCTCTTCCCCAACGTGGCGGTCACTGCCGCCCACGGGCAGTTGCTGGTCGCTTCGCACTACGATTTTCTCATCAAGGTCTTGGGAAAGGAGGAGGCCCGGGTCAAGTCGGGCGACACGCTGACCGACTCGATCGAGTACCAGCAGGTCACGAAGGCGTTGGACGGGTTTGGAGCCAAGGCCAAGTGCGCCCGGAACTTCGCCAAGACCGACGAGCAGTTGCGCGCCACGTACGAATTGATCCGGCAGAACAAGATGCCGGAGAGCGAGACCATGCTGGGGCGGATCCTCAACACGGTCTTCGGCACGGGCAAGAAGGGGGTGCGCCGGAAGCAGGAGATCGACGGCAGCAAGCTCCCCGACTACGACTTTGTGCGCCGCTACCTCGGACCCGGTGGTTTCCAGGCCGTCACCGAGGAGAAGGGCGAATTCCGCGGCTGGTTCCTCAAGGGGTTCATTCTGCCCAAGGGCGGTTCGTAGCGGGTCTGAGAACCGGGCTATCAGTCGCCCTACTGCCCTTTTGCCGCTGGGCCGCCCGGCCACTCGATCTTGGCCCAGAACGGATGCTGGCGGTCGCCGCGGGTCCGCACGTCTTCGAGCATCGTGGCCAGGTCGGGGACGACCGTTGACTGGTTGCTCCCCACGCGGCGCCCGTTGATGGTCAGCGTGACGCGCCTCCCCAGGTCCAGCAGGTCTGGGGAGAGCCACACGGTCACGCGGCCCGCGCCGGTCTGGATCCGGATCGCGTTGGTCCGGGTCGCCGAGGCATCGAGGGTCACGCGCGGCCGGTTCCGCCGCGACTCCCATTGGCTGGGGTCGGTCATGGCCTGGGGGGGCAAGCGGTCCAGCTCGACCCACCAGAAGAAGTTGTCCCACGGCCGCATCGAGATCGCCTTGAAATCCTTGGGGAAGAAGTCGCGCCGGTAGCGCCCCATCCAGTCGAACAGTCTGAGGATTTCGTCGGAAAAGCCGTCGTGGCCGCGCCCCCGGTACTCGACCACGGTGACGTTGTAGCGACGGATCATGTAGCGGTCCCAATCGCGGGCGTTGTTGGCCATCCGGTCGCCGTCCAGCTCTCCGGCCACGAAGTACAGCGGCACCAGGGCCGCGTTCTCCCAGTAGTAGACCGAATAGCGATCGGACCGGGCCGTGATGGGAATCACGCCCGCCCAAAGGTCCGGATGGGCCAGGCCGATGTCCCACGCCGCGTCGCCCCCGGTCGAATGGCCGGAAAGGAAAACCCGGTCCACGTCGATGGAAAAGCGGCGGCAGGCGTCACGGAGCGAATCGAGCACGGCCGCATGTTCCTGGGCGGAGAAGAGATATCGCTTTTGATGCTCGGCGGCCCAGGCCGGGGCGATGACGATGTAGCCGTGCCGCGAGGCCTGGCCCGCCCGCCACCCGCCCTTCACGACCGGCCCCGCCCACCAGTCGATCTGCTGCTGGGGCGACATTCCCGCACCGTAAAGCGACACGACCGCCGGATAGCGCCGGTGCGGATCGTACTCCGGGGGGAGCTGGACAAAGTAGCGGACGGGCGGGGCGTTGGCCTGGCCCGGCACCTCCAGCTCGTAGGGCTGCGACGGGCCGCCCTCCGGCGGCGGCGTGTCGACCGGGGGCTTCATGTTGGCCAGGAGCCTCGCCACCAAGGCCGGATTGGCCCCTTCCTCCGAGCCGAACGCCCTGAGGATCTCGCTGCGAACGACTTGCTGAGGGGCAGCCACGTACCGGCGGATCAGGTCCCGCATGCGCACGAGCGAAAGGGCCGTGGAAAGCTGCGTCGTCGCGCCCGCGCTGTCCAGCAGCCAGCCCGAGATGGCCAGCGCTAGCTTGTCCTGCGGCGGGATGCCGGCGTCGTCCGCCATTTCGCGGAACGCCGCCATCCGGCTCAAGGCAATGTAGTTCAACTCGGCGCCGAGTTCCGCACGGATCGGAGCGAGCTGCTTTTGCAGGGCTTGGTCGTTGATCTTGCCGAGCAGGGAGTCGAACTGCCCGAGCACGCCCTTGCACGCGGCCTCCAGCTTGCCGTACTCTTCCACCATCTCGCGGACCGCCTGGAGCGTCTCCGCGGCGGCCCCCTTCTCGGGAAACTTCTTCAGAGCCTCCTGCACCAGGCGGTGCTGGCCCGCCTCGCGCCGAAACGACAGCTCCGCAAACAACTGCTTCGCGCGGGCCTGGAGGATGTCCTTGAGCACGGCTTCGAGCTGCTTCTGGAGCTCGGCGTCACCCGGGGCTGCCGCCAGGACCGCCTGCACTTCGTCAGCCGCCTCGGTGAATCGCCCGGCCTGCACGTAGAACCGGGCGATCTTTCTCCGCTGGTCCGGGCCCCCGTCCTCGGCCAGCTTGGCGAGGATCTTGGCCAGTTGATCTTGAGGAATACTGCTGGTGGCGATCCGCATGTCCCAGACGTAGCTGGCCCCTTGCGCCCGGGTCCCTTGGACCCGGGCCCACTCCGGCGTCAGCTCGGTGATGCCCTGGACCACGTCGATCGGCTTCGGGATGGCGTTCATCTTCACTCTGCGGCGGCCGAACTCGCTGAAGGGCTCCACCTTCATGAAGGGGCCGACGCTCTTGACCATCGCACCGTTTTCCGAGACCTGCTGGCGCAGCCGGAACTTCTCCAGCACTTCGGCATTCTCCTGCTGCCTCTGCTCCTTGATCCAAAAGATGGGAACAAACGTGCGGCGCAGATCGTCGTCGAGCATCGCGATCAGCTTGGGGGCGGGCCCATCGGCTGAGGCGGCACGGGGCATTTCCCCCATGCCGGGCAGCAGGCCGAGCTTCCCCCTTAGGATCCGCCCGTCTTTGAGCACCAGTTCGACGGCCGCGGCCATGCTGCCGCCGGCAGCCCACAGCCAAAGCCCCAGGACCAGTACGCGCAGCGCGGGATTGGGTCGCTTCATGACGGGTTCTCTCGAGCGGAAGGGCGGGTTCCTGCCCATCGTATCTGTGTAGTCCGTAGTTGGTCTTGCCCCACCACACTGTTCATTCTGACCTGTCCGGCGGTGGTGTCAAGAAAGTGCCGCTCTCGCGATGGGTATTTCACCCCACCCCCAGCCCCTAGTCCCTAGCCCCCAGTCCCCATCCCCAGACCCCTGCTCATTGACATCGACCTTAACGGTCGGCAAAATTGGCACAGTTGGGGAATCTGGAATGAGTAGAAAACCGATCCCGCGGCGATTGCTCTTTGTCCTGACCGGCTTGGCCCTGGTCCTTTGGGTCAGCGTGGCGGTGATTCAGGCGTTGGCCATGCTCCTCGGGGCCATGGGGGACGTTGCCGGCAGTCAGGTCGTCGGCTGGATTGCCTTGGGGCTCGCCGTGCCGCTCGCGGTGGACCTGATCTGCCTCGTCTTGGCCCTAGCCATCAATGCCCTGGCCGACTCCGACGAGCCGCCGGAGAGCCCTTAGGCAACAGATCCTCACGACGCCTCTATGGCGAGCAGAGAGACATGGGGGGCGGTTTAGCCAGTGCTTTTTTTCTTGAAGGGGTTGATGATCTCCACGCCCCCCACAGCCGGGTACGCATCGAAATCCTCCGTGTACAAACGCTCGATCCCGCCTTCGACGCACGCGGCGAGCACTGTGGCATCCCAGAACGAGAGGCTGTAGCGTCCCAGCAACTCCTCCACCCGCTCCAAGAGAGCCCAACTCGGAAATAGAGTTGGCCAAACGGCACGCAAGTCCCGGATGTCCTCCCATGCCTGGTCTCGGCTATACCCGAGGGGCTCCAGTTTGCGGGTCGCGGCCAGGTATTCGCAGGCAACCTGCCAAATCAGCACGGCGTCGTCGAGGGTCTCAATCAGCGCGGCGGCGATCGCCTGCTTTGTCGCATCCCGCGGGTCGCGAGCGTACACGAGGATGTTCGTGTCAACGGCGTTCATGGAGCTCATCTCGGCTGTAGCGAGGAGCGTCTGCGGGCACGGGGTGCAGCCGCATTCGCTCTACGACTCTTTTCAGCACTTTGGCTTTCTCGGCCGGGTCGCGAATTGTTGCAGGAAGTAACGAGGGAAGTTGAACGAACAGCTCTACCTCAGTCCTGTCCGGAAGATCACACGGACTCTTGGGGACAAAGGCCCCCTGATCGTACACGGCTCTTACCCGATAGTTCACTGCCAGGGCCCTTTCATTTGAGACGATAAACGACGTTGAGCTGCGGCAAGATCGGCGGATGACACGCTCAAGCGACGGCAACTTCTAGCCTACTGTTAAGTCTCGCCGGCTGGCCGACAGAAGTCAATAGCGGCGTGCGGCCCGTCCCCAAGCGGTCGATGTCTCTGACGACGGTTCAACGGGCAGCTTCCGTGCGCCCGAAGTCAGTTCCTGCGATGCCAAGGATGAAGTCCTTTCCAAAGGCCCTCGCCGGGGTGGAGAATCCGGGCGGAACTCCGCCGGCCAAAACCCGCTCCATCGATGCCAGGGCGGTCGCTACGGTCAGCGGATAGCCGCCCGGGGTCTCCAGTGTGGCCTCGACCGAGTGGCCATCGGAGTCCGTGACGCAGCCCCAAAACGAGCCCCGCGTCCTGGCGGCTTGCTCGTCGGTCGCGCCGCGCACGAACCGGTCGATCCAGACGCGGCAGAACTCCTGTAGCCCCCTGGGCCGCAACAGCGGCAGCATCCGCCCGAACCGCCGGAGAAAGCTAATTCGGGCCGCCGGCATGGCGAGGTACACCTCGACGTTGGGTATCCCCGTGGTGTACCACGCCGACGCCACGTCGCCCCACGGCACCGTGACCGCCATGCGCCGCCCGTCGCGGAATGGAATCCCCTTCGTCTTCCACGCCACAGGCACCCGGACAATCCGCCCCGCAATCCGGGCCCGGCCTCCGCGCGGCAGGGCCTCCAGCATCGTCTTCGCCGTGCCCGCACTCGGCGGGCCGGTCAGGCGGAAAGCCAACTGCAGGTGCGTCGCGCCGGGGAGCCGCTCGGCGAGCATCGCCGCGAGACAATCGCTGGGAACCACGTCGAACCCGACGGCCGGGACCAGGCTTACCCCCGCCGCCACCGCACGTTGGTGGCGCGCCGCCGCGGCCTCGATCACCCCGATCTCGCCGGTAATGTCGAGATAGTGGATCCCGGCTGCCAGGCAGGCATCCATCGTCGGCCCGGCCGTGGCGGAGAACGGCCCGGCGCAATTGAGCATTGCGCGGACCCCTTCCAGGCTCTCCGCGACGTGGGCAACGGCGCGGAGCGGAAAGACCCGGGCCGGACATCCCAGCCGATCGGCCAGGGCCTTGATCTTGAGCGGATCCCGCCCGGCCAGGACGGGCCGCAGCCCGCGGCGCCGGGCCTCTTCGGCGATCCGCCGGCCGGTGTATCCGTTGGCGCCGTAAAGCATCCACAAGGGTTCTGCGTTCAATGCTCGGGCCCTCGCGAGGTGCAGCCATGGGTAGGACGTTTCTCCCCGTCGTCCTCCCGCCTATTCTACCATCGTCGGCCGCGGCGAGGGACGATGCGGACGTCTCCTCGCCCTCCGGCCCTCTGCGGTGAGTGAACCAAGCCGCGTTGAGTTCTCACCGCCCGCCCGCTATAATCCCCGCCGGCGTTGGGGCAGCAGTTGCACTGCCGCCCCTTGACGTCTTCTTGGTGGAGGACAACATGGACCTTCCGTGGGTGCAGCGCTACAATCCTTGCGGGTCCGAGTTTCTCTCGACGTTGGTGGCTGCCATCCCGATCCTCTTGCTCTTGGGGTCGCTTGTGGCAGGGGCATCCGCGCCCCGGGCTGCCTGGCGCGGACTGGCGGCAGCGGTTCTGATTGCCATCTTCGTTTACGGGATGCCGGCCGAATCGGCGCTGGCCGCTGCGGGCTTCGGGGCCTGCTTCGGGCTGTTGCCCATCGGCTGGATCGTGCTTAACGCGGTCTTCCTCTATCACCTGACGGTCCGCTCCGGGCAGTTCGAGATCGTCAAGCGCTCCGTGGCCGCAATCTCCCCCGACCGGCGCATGCAGGCCCTCTTGATCGCCTTCTCGTTCGGCTCGTTCTTGGAAGGGGCCGCGGGATTCGGCACTCCCGTGGCCATCTCCGCCGCACTGCTGATCGGCCTCGGGTTCAGGCCGCTTCACGCTGCCGGGCTGGCGTTGATAGCAAACACCTCACCGGTCGCGTTCGGGGCCTTGGGCACGCCGATCGTCACTCTGGCCGACGTGGCAGGATACAAGGGGCACGAACTGGAACTGTCGCAAATGGCCGGCCGCCAATTGCCTTTCTTCTCGCTCTTGATCCCGGCGTGGCTGGTGGCCGTCATGTCAGGCTGGAAGGGCGTCAAAGGGTGCTGGCCGGCGATCCTCATCTGCGGCGGCAGCTTCGCAGCCATTCAGTTCACGGTCTCCAACCTGCACGGCCCGTGGTTGGTGGACGTGCTGGGCGGCGTCGGCTCGCTCGTGGCGCTGGCCGCGTTCCTGCGGTTCTGGCAGCCCAAGGAGGTTTGGCGTTTCCCGGATGAAGACTCGCGCCCCGCTGCATCAAACGACCCGCCGCCCACGGCAATCCAAGTCGCCTACGCCTGGGTCCCGTGGCTCCTGCTTTCCGTAGCGGTCTTCGTCTGGGGCATCCCGGGGTGGAAGACTGTCCTGAACGGCGGCAGCGACGAAGAGCCCAATGTCCTCCACGGCATCAGCGCCCCGTGTTTCGAGGTCCCCCAGCTCGACCTGATTTATCGCTCGGGCCACGTGGCCGGTCTCACGGATGAGTCGGCCCGGGCCGACAAGCCGGAACCCGCCGTCTACGAGTTCAAATGGCTTTCCGCCGCAGGTACCGGGATCTTCCTGGCGGCCGTGCTTTCGGCCGCGTGGCTGCGGATCTCGCCCTGGGTCTTCTTGCGCCAGTTCGGCGAGACCCTGGTGCGGGTCCGCTGGGCCGTGTTCACCATCGCCTGCATGTTGGCCGTGGCCTACACGACGCGATTCAGCGGCACCGACGGCACGCTGGGACTGGCGTTTGTCCACGCGGGCTGGCTTTATCCGTTTTTCGCCCCGATGCTCGGCTGGCTGGGCGTGGCCCTGACCGGCTCCGACACCTCGTCCAACGCCCTTTTCGGGAGCCTCCAGCGCATCACCGCCCAGCAACTCGGCCTGAACCCGATTCTCATCGTGGCCTCCAACAGCACGGGCGGGGTAATGGGCAAGATGATCGACGCCCAGAGCATCGTGGTCGCGGCGGTGGCGACCGGGCAATCGGGCAGCGAGGGCCAGATCCTGCGGTTCGTCTTCTTCCACAGCCTCATCTTGGCCGCCATGATCGGCGTGCTCACGCTCTTGCAGGCTTACGTGCTCGACTGGATGGTGCCGGTGGTCAAGTGAATAGACCGTGGGGCTTCCGAGGCGGCACTGCCCCCGTGGGGTCTTGCATCATCGTCCGGGCGAGTGATAATGAATGTGGTACAGTTGCTTTCCGAGGCGGACAAGGCGACACTCCCATGGCCACAGTCGTAACTCCGGCCGAGCCCCAAGCGGTGATCCTCCACTTTGGCCCAGTGCTCAAGAAGTTGACGGATCGCGAGTTCCTGGAGTTTTGCCAGTTGAACTGTGACTTGCGCATCGAGCGGACCAGCGACGGAGACCTTGTGATCATGCCACCTACTGGAGGGGATGCGGGAAGCGCCAATTTCGCCTTGACGGGGCTCTTTTTTCCTTGGGTGCATGCGGACGGCACTGGGATCGGCTTTGACTCGTCCACGGGATTCACGCTTCCCAACGGCGCGATGCGCTCGCCCGACGCGGCGTGGGTCAAACGGTCCCGCTGGGAGGCGTTGACCAAAGAGCAGCGAAAGGAGTTTCCGCCGCTGTGTCCGGACTTCGTCGTTGAGCTTCGCTCGCCGACCGATGCTCTCCGCACCCTGAAGGCGAAAATGGGGGAGTACGTCGCCAACGGCGCCCTGCTCGGCTGGTTGATCGACCCCATCGAGAAGAAGGTCTACGTCTACCGTCCGTCGGCCGAAGTCACCTGCCTGGACAGTCCCAAGACGATTTCAGGCGACCTGGTTCTCCCCGGGTTTGTCTTGGAGCTGGAGAGACTCTGGGGATGATCTGCGTCTTGCACGGTCGTGCTGCCGGGCGATAATAGATGTAGGCCGTGTCCGCCTCGGGAGGCCGGAAGATGGGATTGCTCAAGAAGCGAGTCAAGCTGTCCAACAGCAAGAAGCCGGAGTTGTCCTTCGAGGAGGAATTCTGGATTGATACCGGGGCCCTCTATTCTTTCGTGCCCGAGGATTATCTTCAGCGGATCGGCGTGGAGCCTGCCGCAACGCGGAAACTGGTCCTGGCGGACGGAAGACAGGACACCCGGCTCTTGGGCTTCTGCGATTTCCAGATCGAGGGACTAGAGGGCAGCATTCCGTGTGCGGTCGTTTTCGGCCCGAAGGGTTCCCTGTTCTTGTTGGGAGCCACGGCGCTGGAGACTTTCGGCGTTGAGGTGGATCCGGTTCAGAAGACGCTCAAGCCGATTCTTGCCGTGATCGGCGGTTTCCTCGCGTCGAGTTGACAGCCCGGTAGGTTATGCTGAAGCATAACCTACGGTTGTGGCCCATTCGGTTGCGTCTCGGGAGGGCGCCCCGCCGCTGTGGCGGAATCCCCGAGAAGGAACTCATCCACGTGCCGTGCCAAGCGGCGGAAGTCGGCGGCGGGGATGGAGACCGTGTCCCAGCGGATGGAAATCCGCCGGCAGTGCGCCACGTAGTCGCCAAGCGGCACGCCGAGAAAGGCGTAGAGCGCGCCGCGGTGCTCGAAGAGCTGCTCCTTCGCCAGCGGCGCCCGATCGCCGACGATGTTGTAGGCGAAGACCAAGAGGCCGCGGAAGCCGGCGCCGAAGATGGCCTCCCAGCGGGTGAGGCTCTCCAGGTCGTCGTGCGTGGACCAGTTCTTCCAGTACTGCTTGCCTGCGCTGCCGGAGGGAAACCGCCGCCCCTTGACGTCCACCAGCCAGCTCGCTGAGCCCGACGAAGAGACGATGAAGTCCAGGCTCTTGAGCGACTCGCCTTCGGCCAGCAGGCTCCGCCGCGACTCGTCCACCGCCACGTAGGGCACGCCGCGCCAACGGAGGTACTCCTCGAAAGCGGCTTCGTAGTGGTTGGAGCGGTTGGCCACGGCAGGGGTTAGGGGTCAGGGGCCAGGGGTTAGGGGCAAAGATGACGGGG
>CAYGZI010000072.1:0-14636 GCA_964354245.1 uncultured Planctomycetaceae bacterium | reverse complement strand
GGTGTCGCTCGAGGACGCCGAGCTGCTGATTGCCACGGCCCTGCTGCACGACCTGGGCCACTGGCCCTTTTGCCACCCGATCGAGGACATGCACTTGCCGGGAGTGCCCACCCACGAGCTTTTTGCCAACAGCTTCCTGCTTGAAGGCGAGATCGGCGACGTGCTGCGCAACGACTGGGGGATCAACCCCCGCGACGTCGTCGCCCTGTTGAGCGAAGAGCCGCACGACCCCGGGCTGAGGCTCTTGGGCAGCATGATTTCCGGGCCGCTGGACATCGACAAGACCGACTACCTGTTCCGCGACAGCCTGCACTCGGGCGTGCCGTACGGCCGGCACTTCGACCAGCCGCGGCTGATCGGCAGCCTGTGCCTGAACGAGGCCGGCGACGGCCTGGCCGTTACCGACAAGGGCAAGACCGCGGCCGAGCTTCTGGTCTTTGCCCGCTATGTGATGTTCAGCGAGGTCTATTGGCACCACGGCGTGCGCTCGGCCACCGCGATGTTTCAGCGGGCGTTTTATCTGCTGCACGGCGGGCTCGACCTGGACTGGCTGTTCCGCACGGTGCAGTCCGAGATGATCTCCGAATTGGAGCGGGCCGCGGGGACGGGTCCCGCCGGAGAACTCTTGGCGGGGCTCTTCGGTCCCACGCGGCAGCTCTACAAACGCCTGGCCCAATACAGCCTCTTCGAGCACCCGGAGCTGCACAAGCGCCTGGCGCGGCGGCCCTATCCCTGGCTGGCCGCGTGCGCGGAGCGCCTGGCCGCGGTCGCCAGTACCGCACTGGGCCGCGTCGTGGCGCCCCACGAAATCCTCTTCGACGCGCCGCCCGTCCAGCGCGAGGTGGAAATCGACGTCGAGATCTTCTACCGCAAGGAACGCCGCTACCGCCCGCTGGAAGAGGTCTCTCCGGTGGTGCGGGCGTTGGCGAGGGAGCAGTTCGACGATTACGTGAAGCGGGTCCGGGTGTTCGCCCACCCGCGGATTGCGGAGGCCCTGCGGAGTCGGGCCGATTTGGGCGATCTGATCCACGAGGCGGTGGAGCGGACGCAATGAGCTTGTTGCCGCTCGGGGGGATTTGTGCTACCCTTGACTGATGGGGGGCTTGTAGCGGCATTCGGGCCGTTTTCTAGGTTCCGCCCTACGGGAAGCGCATGGCCGATCCGTGGTACTGTTGGGTCGCAGGTGGGCAGACTGGGCCGTTCAGCGATGCGCAGCTTCGGACGTTGGTGGCCGAGGGCCGGCTCCTTCCGGAGGACCAGGTCCGGCAGGGCCACTACGGCCAGTGGGTGCCTGCCCGGGAAGTGAAGGGGCTGTTCTCGGGCGTTGGACCGTCCCCCGTCTCGCCCGGCCCAGCGCAGGGCCCGAACGAGCCGGCGGTGCCGTCCCGGCACCGGCCGATCCTGCGCGCCAAGCCGGTGGAATCGCCCGGAGATCGCGTGCGGCACAAGGATCCGGCCCCAAGCAGTAGTCTGCCTCCCCCGACGATACCACCCGGTGCGCAACACCCGGCGGCTCCCCCGGCGGCTGAGCCATCTGCGGCCGCGCCGGTAGAGGGGCTCGGTTTCCTCGAAGAGGTCTACGCGACGCCCCCGCCAAGCGCCGTCCTCGGTCAGACTCCCAGAGCAGCCCCGTTTTCGCACATAAAGAACCCCAAAATCCTGCTCTGGATCCTGCTCGGCTTGCTGGGGTTTTTGGCAGTGCTCGTGATCGCGCTCTTTATCTTCAAGGGGGAAGGGTCCAAGTTGCGGGAAGGCCGCATTGCGGAGGAATCGGCCAAACGTGCGGCGCAGGAAGAGAAGGCCGAGAAGAAGGCCGCACCCGACGCCGCCTCCAAGAAGTCTAAACCCGCCAAGCCCGAGGAGATCGGCCCGGTCCAGTGGATCGATGCCTCCCGAGACACCTGGGTGGGCGGCGACGTGAGCGTGAGGGTCCTGTCTGCGGAAATCGTCCGCCCCAGGGTCCTTGGCGGCTCCGGCGCCGCGTCTCTGCCCAAAGAACCGGTGCTTCTCGTCAAACTCCTACTGATCAACCGCGCCTCCACGGCAAGCGTGAAGTACACCGGCTGGGCAGGTCCCAACGCCGCGGTGAAGCTGACCGACGCGTCCGGCAAGGAGTATCCCGCCGCGGCGTTTGGCCCGGGCAACTGGGTCGAAGGTCAGCAAAGGGCCGCAACCAGCATCGGCCCGCAGGCGTCGATCCAGGACGTGCTCGTCTTTGCGAGGCCGGCGGAGGGCGCGGGCCCCTTGCGGCTCACGCTGCCCGGCGGGGCCGTATCCGACCCGGGGAGCGCTCATTTTGTAATCCCCAAGGCGATGATCGCCGCTTTATCGTCATCTACCCCGCCGCTGCCGAAAGCAGAACCGGCCAAGCCGCGGCCTGGCCCGGCCGAAGGGCCGCTGCCCGGGCCGCGAGTCCCGGTGCGCAACAGCGGCGATGGCCCTCCGACGGGCGACCCCTCGAAGGATTTTGGGATCGAGGGGGTGGATGAAGAGCCGCGCGCGGACGCCAAACCGCCGGCTGCGACGCCCCCGTAGCCCGGGCGTAGGGCCGGCTCTGCCGGCCGGTTCTTCAGTGCCCAATCGATGGCCGGCATAGCCGGCCCTACGTGTGCCTGCGACAGGCAGGAATGCCTGTCCTCCTCCCCACAAGTGGCGTATTGCCGTCCGTCCGCTTGCCAAGACTCGGCCAAATGGATAACCTCGAAGGTTTGCGACATTCCAGGAACCTGCGATGGTAGCCGACCGGCCTGAAGATCAACGGATTGTCATCACCGGGATCGGCCTCACCGCGCCCAACGGCAATGATCTGGCGACCCTGCGCGAGAGCCTCTTGTGCGGACGGAGCGGGGTCCGCCGGTACGAGATCCGCTACTTCGGCGCCACGGTGGCCGGGGTCTGCGACTTCGATGAGCTCCGCTACCAGCGATCCAAGGAGCTTCGCCGCGGCACCCGGGCCGGGAGCGTGGGCATCTACTCGGCGAGGGAAGCGGTGGCCGACGCCGGGCTCGACTGGCCCAATGTGGACAAGTCCACCGTCGGCGTCTACGTGGGGCTGACCGAGCACGGCAACGTCGAAACCGAGCACGAGCTGTACGAGTTTGCGCAGTTCGGCTACGACATGCAGTTCTGGTCCCACCACCACAACCCGCGCACCGTGGCCAACAACCCCGCCGGCGAGATCTCGTTGAATCTCGGGATCACCGGGCCGCACTACACGCTGGGCGCGGCCTGCGCGGCGGGCAACGTGGGGATCATCCAGGGGGCACAAATGCTGCGGCTCGGGGAGTGCCGGATCGCGCTGTGCGGCGGCGTCTCCGAGAGCATCCGCAGTTTCGGGGTGTTTGCCAGCTTTCAGAGCCAGGGGGCCTTGGCCCGGCACGAGGACCCGGCCAGGGCCTCGCGTCCCTTCGACGCCGACCGCAACGGGGTCGTGGTGGCCGAGGGGGGCTGCCTCTTTGTGCTGGAGCGGCTCAGCGACGCCCGGCGCCGCGGTGCCCGGATCTACGGGGAGATTGCCGGCCACGCCATCAACAGCGACGCCTACGACCCCGTCTTGCCGCACTGGCAGCGGCAGGCCGAGTGCATCGGATTGGCCCTGCGGCGGGCCGGGCTGAATCCGGAAGACATCGACATCGTCAGCACCCACGCCACCGGCACGACCGGCGGAGACGTGCAGGAATGCCTGGCCCTGCGCCAAGTGTTCAACGGCGGGGGGACGCTGCTAAACAATACGAAGAGCTACATCGGCCATGCGATGGGAGCCGCCGGGGCCCTGGAGCTGGCCGGCAACCTGCCCGCGCTGGCCGACCGCCTCTGCCATCCCACCATCAATCTCGACCGCCCCGACCCCGAGTGCGACCTGCCCGGCCTGGTCGTCAACCAGCCCCGCGAGATGAAGGAGGTCCGCACCATCCTCAACAACTCCTTCGGCATGTTGGGCATCAACTCGGTGGTCATCGTCAAGAAGCTATAAACCGCGAAGGACCGTGCATGACGCCCGCCGAAATCCAAGAGGCGATCCTCGACATCCTCTCCGGCATCGCGCCGGACGACGACCTCAGCCGTCTCCAACCGGAGGTCCCGTTCCGCGATCAGCTCGAGATCGACAGCATGGACTTCTTGGACATCGTCATGGAGCTCCGCAAGCGCTACCGCGTGCGCATCCCCGAGGAAGACTACCCGGCCCTGGCCAGCATGGCCAGCACGGTCAAGTACCTGGAACCGCTGATGAAGGACGTCGCCAAGTAGCCGATGTACGACGCGATCATCATCGGCGCGGGGATGTCGGGATTGGCGGCCGGGATCCGGTTGGCCCTCTTTGAGAAACGGGTCGCGATTCTCGAGCGGCACGCGGTCCCCGGCGGCTTGAACTCATTCTACAGACTCCGCGGGCGGGATTACGACGTCGGCCTGCACGCCGTGACCAACTTCCGGCCCAAGGGATCGCGCCAGGGTCCGCTGGTCCGGCTCCTGCGACAGTTGCGGTTGCGCTGGGACGATCTGGATCTCGTGCCGCAAGCGGGTTCCTCGATCGTCTTCCCGGGGGCGAGGCTCGATTTCAGCAACGACTTCGACCTGCTGCGCTCCGAGGTCGGGCGGCACTTCCCGCGGCAGACGGGCAACCTGGAGCGGCTGGTCGCCCACCTGGCCGGCTACGGCGAGCTGGCCGAGCCGGCCGGGCAGTGCTCCGCCCGGGAAGTCGTCGGCCGGTTCCTCGACGATCCGCTCTTGGCGGAGATGCTCTTCTGCCCGCTCTTGTTCTATGGGGCCGCGCACGAGGGCGACATTCCGTTCGGGCTGTTTTCGTTGCTCTTCCGGTCGATCTATCTGGAGGGGCTGGGGCGGCCCCGCGAGGGCATCCGCCGCATCCTGGCAGCGCTTTGCGGCAAGTTTCGCCAACTCGGCGGCGAGCTGCGCCTGCGCGCGGGGGTCGAGCGGATCGTCGTCCAGAACGGCCGGGCCGAGGGCGTCGTGCTCGACGACGGCACGGAACTCCCTGCGCGATCCGTACTCTCGTCGGCCGGCTGGCGCGAGACGATGCGCCTGTGCGGCCAACGGCAATTGGCGGACCAGCGGCCGGCCGGGAGGATGTCGTTCATCGAATCCATCTCCGCGCTGGACCGCCAGCCGAAGGACCTGGGCTTCGATCGCACGACGATCTTCTTCTGCGACTCCGAGAGATTGCCGTACTGCCGGCCGGAAGGTCTGGCCGACGCTTGTTGCGGCCTGGTCTGCTCGCCCAACAATTTCCTCTACGACGAGCCGCTCGCCGGAGGGATCGTGCGGATCGCGGTCCCGGCCAACTACGACCGCTGGGCCGCGCTCGGGCCCGAGGCTTATCGCCGCGAGAAGAGCCGCTGGCACGACGCGTTGGTTGCCGCAGCGGCCCGCTTTGTGCCGGGCTTGCCCGAGGCCGCGATCGACCACGACACGTTCACGCCGGTGACAATCCGCCGATTCACGGGCCACGACGAGGGGGCCGTGTACGGGACCCCCGAGAAACAGTACGATGGTGCGACCCACCTGGAGAACCTCTTTCTCTGCGGCACCGATCAAGGGCTGGTCGGGATCGTCGGCGCGACGATCAGCGGGATCACGATGGCCAACAGGCACGTTTTGGGAAGGGATGAAGGATGAGGGATGAGGGATGAAAGATGAAGGATGAAGGGCGAGGGATGAAGCGCCGACGGGGGGGACAAGGAATTCGTATGGCACCATCTTCCTCCCTTTCATCCCTCATCCCTCATCCCTCATCCCTTTGTTACGACGCGATCGTCGTTGGCGGCGGCCTGGCCGGACTGACCGCGGCCAACACGCTCGCCCGGGCCGGGCATTCGGTGCTCGTGTTGGAGCGGCACGACCGGCTGGGCGGCTATGCGACCTGGTTCCGCCGGCCGGGCGGGCACGTCTTCGACGTCTCGCTCCACGGCTTCCCCTACGGGATGGTTAAGAGCTGCCGCCGCTACTGGACCGCCGAGATCGCCGACTCGATCGTGCAGCTCCGCAGCGTCCGCGTCGAGAACCCGATGTTCTCGCTCTCGACCACCTTCGAGCGCGAGGAAGTCGCGCGGATTCTCGCCGACCGGTTCCGCGTACACCAGGAGAGCGTGGACGGCTTCTTTCAGACGATCCGGACCATGGGCCTCCGCGACAACCCGGCGGTCACCACGCGCGATCTCTTCGAGCGTTTCTTTCCGGGGCGCGATGACGTGCTTCGGTTCCTCATGGAGCCGGTCGCCTACGTCGGATGCACGCTCGAAGACCCGGCCCTGACCTACGCCGTCGTGTTTTCGCTCTTTCTGGTCAAAGGGGTCTACACGTTCGCGGGCGGCACGCAGGGATTGATCGGCCGGATGGAGGCGGAGCTGCGGCGAAACGGCGTGGACCTTTGCACCGCCTCGCCGGTGGAGAGGATTTGCGTCTCGCGCCGCCGCGTGGAAGGCGTCGTCCTCAGCGGCCGCACGATTCCAGCCCGAAGCGTCGTCTGCAACGCCAGCCTCAAGACCGCCATCTTCGACCTCGTCGGCCCGGAGCACTTTGACCCCAGCTTCATCGGGCAGGCGCGGGCCGTGCGCCTGAACCACTCCAGCACGCAGGTCTACATCGGCCTGAAGCCCGGGGAGACGATCGAGGCCGGGCGGTGCGGCGATTTGCTGTTTAGCTCGAAGGCGCCCGTCTTCCGGACCGGGCAGCTCCTGAGTCGCGGCACGACCAGCCGGACCTATTCGTTCTACCCGGCCGACGCGCAGTCGGGGGCCGGGCCGCAGATCGTGGCTACCGCGAACGCCCGGTACGAGGACTGGGCCGGCCTTGGCCCCGAGGAGTACCGCCGGCACAAGCGCGACCTGCTGGAGACCACCTTGGATGCCGTCGCCCAGTACGTGCCCGGGGTGCGGCGCAAGCTCGATTGGGTCGAGGCCGCCACGCCGCTCACGCTGGAGCGTTACACCGGGCACCCGGGCGGGGCGAGCTTCGGGACCAAGTTCGAGGGTCTCGAGACCAGCCGCCGTCTGGGCGAGCAGGTCGCCGGGCTGTATCATGCGGGCAGCGTGGGGATCATCCGCTCCGGCTGGCTCGGGGCGATCAACTACGGGGTGATCGTGGCCAACGCGGCCGATGCGTTCCTGGTGCAACTTCCATGAACCGCCAAGCGATTTACGACGCCATCCCGCACCGCGAGCCGTTCCTCTGGGTGGACGAGATCGTCGATCGCAGCGAAAGCCGCATCGTCTGCCGGAAGACGTTTAGCGGCGAGGAGGATTTCTTTCGCGGCCACTTTCCGGACCACCCGGTCGTGCCGGGGGTGATCCTGTGCGAGGCGGCGATCCAGGCCGGAGCGATTCTTCTGGGGCAGCAGCTTGCCGGAGGCGGCCCGCGCCTCCCCGTCGTCGTACGCATGAACGACGTGCGGTTCAAGCGCATGGTCCGCCCCGGCGAGACGATCCGCATGGAAGTGGAGCTCAAGGAGCGGCTGGCCGACGCCTGGTTCATGACCGCCCGGGTGAGCGTCGAGGGGAAGCTGGCGGTGCGGTTCGAGTTTACCTGCACGGCGGCGGCCTTGTAGCAGAAGAAAAGGGGAGTTTCACGCAAAGGCGCAAAGGAAAGGGGAAACAAACCGCAGAGACGCTGAGTCGCTGAGAAGAATGACGAGGGGATTGGGAAACGACGTGTCTGTGGTGAGCCACGCTCGCCCTGCTTTCTCTCTTTTAGTTTCTCTGCGTCTCCGCTACTCTGCGGTTTTCATCGCTTCTTCGCGCCTTGGCGTGAGACCTCCCCTTGAAGGAAGATGACCATGGACTTTCTGCAACTCGCCGGCAAGCAGGTCCTGATCTTCGGCGCGGCCAACCGCAAGAGCGTGGCCTATTGCGTGGGCCAGGTGCTCTCCGAGGCCGGCGCGGCGTGCGTCTACGTGGTGCGGAACGAGGATATCCGCCGCGACATGCCCAAGCTCGTGGGCGGCGATCCCGTCTACGTGTGCGACGTGGAGCACGAGGACCAGATCGCCCGGCTCCGCCAGGACGTCGGCGCACGGCACGGGCCTTTCCACGGCCTAGTCCACTCGATCGCCTTTGCCGACTACTCCGGCGGCCCGCGCCCCTTCCACGAGACACCCAAGGCGGATTTCCTGCGGGCCATGGACATCTCCTGCTATTCGCTCATGGCGCTCAGCCGCGCGCTGGCCGACCTGTTGGACCCGGACGGCTCCGTAGTGACGATCTCCATCCCCACGACCCGGATGGCCGCGGAGAACTACGGCTACATGGCCCCGGTCAAGGCCGCGCTGGATTCGTCGCTCTGTTTTCTGGCCAAGTCGTTCAGCCGGTTCTCTCGCGTCCGGTTCAACGCGGTCGCGCCGGCGCCGCTTAGGACTTCGTCGTCGGCCGGGGTCCCCGGCTTCGTCGAGTCGTACCTCTACGCCGAGCAAGTCGTCCCGCGCAAGCGGGCGGTCCAGACCGAAGAGGTGGCCAACGCCGTGGCGTTTCTCTTGAGCCCGCGGTCCAGCGGCATCAATGCCCAGCGGATCGTGGTGGACGCGGGCATGTCGATCAATTATTTTGACGGCGAGCTGGTGCGGCGGGCCCTCAGGCCGGACTGATTGCAGGGGCAGAGGTGTCGTGCCATGAACCTCGTACTTCATCGCTTTGAGCTGCCGTTGCGGCACGCGTTTACCATCTCGCGCGGAACGAGCCTCGTGAGCAACACCTTGATCGTCGAGCTAAAGCAGGACGGCAAGAGCGGTTTCGGCGAGGCGGGCGAATCGGACTATTACGCCGCGAGCATCGAGAAGATGACCGCCGCCTTGGAGCGGGTCCGGCCGACGGTCGAACGGGCTCGCCTCGGCGACCCCGCCGAGTTCTGGCAGGAGCTCTCGCCGCTCCTCTCGTCGGACACGTTCGCCCAGTGTGCGCTGGATCAGGCGGCCCACGACCTGTGGGGCAAGCTCCGCGGCCGGCCGGTTTGGGAGCTTTGGGGCCTGCGCCTGGAAAACCTGCCGGCGACCGACTACACGATCGGCATCGACGCGATCGAGGTGATGCTCCGCAAGATGCAAGAGTTTTCCGGCTGGCCGATCTACAAGATCAAGCTCGGCACGCCGGACGATCTTGGCATCGTGCGCGAGCTTCGCAAGCACACCGACGCCGTATTCCGCGTGGACGCCAACTGCGCGTGGACCGCCGACGAGACGCTCCGCAACGCCGCCGCGCTAGCGGAACTCGGCGTCCAGTTCATCGAGCAGCCGCTCCCGCCCGACCGCTGGGACGACATGAAGCGGGTCTTCGCCGAGTCCGCCCTGCCGGTCATCGCCGACGAAAGCTGCCAGCGCGAGCCGGACGTGGACCGCTGCGCCGGCCACTTCCACGGCGTCAACGTGAAGCTCGTCAAGTGCGGCGGCCTGACTCCGGCGCGACGCATGATCGCCCGGGCCCGCCAGCTCGGGCTGAAAACCATGGTGGGCTGCATGACCGAGTCCACGGTGGGCATCTCGGCCATTGCCCAGTTGGTGCCGCTCTTGGACTACGTGGACATGGACGGGGCCCTTTTGCTGGCCGCGGACATCGCCAGCGGCGTGCGCCTGGAGCGCGGCCGCGTGGTCTATCCCGACGAGCCCGGCTGCGGCGTGCGCCTGCTGTAGGGAGCCGCGCAGAAATGGGCTGAACGATTCTCCGTTGTGGTGCAGGCGTCCCGCCTGCATCTTCATGGGCAGGCGCGACGCCTCCACCACAAAAGTCGGTCACGTTATGCGTGCGCGGCTCCAGCCGGACCCTTGACGGATCGGCCGATTCCGGCGAGGATGACGGGTAGTAGTTCGGCGTTTCCCAAGATCCCGTCTGCTCGAAGCGAGGGAGGACCTTCTGATGTCATGCCCGATGAATCGACGCACCTGGCTGGCGCGGAGTCTCGGCACCGCAGCGGCCCTGGCCGGCGCGGGGAGAATCGCGTGCCCGGCCGCAGCCCCCGCTCTGCCGAAACTCCCCGACCGCTCCGCGGAGGCCCCCACCGCGCCGGTCGGCATCCAGCGGTGCGAGTCGTTCGAGCCGCAGCTCCTCCGCCGCAAGATGGACGCCCTGCTGGACTCCATCGGCGGCATCAAGAGGCTCGTCGAAAACAAGACCGTCACGATCAAGATCAACCTGACCGGGCTCCAATGGCGGCCCTTTGGCGGGATGCCCGCCTACGAGACCTACCAGACCCATCCGAACACGGTGGCCGCCCTCTGCGCTATCCTGAGCGACGCGGGCGCCCGGCGGATCGTGGTCGTCGAGAACCCTTATTGGGACCGGCCGTTCGAGGAGACCCTGCGCAAGGAGGGCTGGGATGTGGCCGCCATCCAATCGGCCGGCGCGAACCGCGTCACTTTCGAGGACACGCGCAACCGCGGCGCCTTCCCGGCCTACAGCCGCTTCAAAGTGCCCTGGGGCGGGTTCATCTACACGGGCTTCGACTGGAACCAGCGCTTCGAGAAGACCGACGTGCTGGTCTCGCTGGCCAAGCTGAAGCAGCACGCGTGCGCGGGCGTGACCGGGGCGGTGAAGAACTTCTTCGGCATTGCCCCAACGTCGCTCTACGGCAACGAGGCCCCGACCGAGAACCCCAAGGACCACCGCACCTCGATGTTTCACGACGGTCGCAAGCGGGTCCCCGACGGAGTGCCGGCCGAGCTGCCCAACGACGTCCACAACGGGAACTACCGCGTGCCGCGGATCGTGGCCGACCTGTTTGGGGCGCGGCCATCGGAGTTGAACATTGTAGACGGCATCCGCACCATCCGCGGCGGCGAGGGATACTGGAACCGGGGCGTGGCCATCGTCGAGCCCAAGGTGCTCCTGGCCGGGCGCAACGGCGTCTGCACCGATGCGGTGGCCACGGCAGTCATGGGCTTTGACCCCCAGGCCCAACCCGCTCAGGTCCCATTCCAGGGCGACAATCACCTGCGGCTGCTGGCCTCGGTGGGCGTGGGCACCAACGACCCCGGGCGGATCGAGATCGCCGGCCTGCCGCTCAAAGAGGCGGTGTTTCCGTTCCAGGCGAAGCGTCCGGCCAGAGCGTGAGCCGGTCGGGGAGGCTGGGGCTGCAACTCAATGCGGCTTGCCTACCCCTGTCCCCTAAAGGGAGAGTGCCATGAGCACGGACTTCTTCCAGCAGCAGAACGCTGCACGGCAAAGGACCACGAAGCTCCGGCTTCTCTTCGTCCTGGCGGTGGTGGCGATCGTCGGCGCCGTCTATCCCGTGGTCGCCGGGATCGTCCTACTGATCACCTGCGGCGCTGCAAAGGCGCCGCCGACGTGGGCCGATCTGTGGCGACCCGCGGTCTTCCTCTGGGTTTCTCTCGGCACGCTCACGATAATTGCCTTGGGGACCTTGTGCAAGATCGTCGAGCTGGCCAAGGGGGGCGAAGTCGTTGCCCTGTTGCTCGGCGGCCGACGCGTCGATCCGCGGACCACCGACCTCGCCGAACGGCGGCTCTTGAACGTGGTCGAAGAAATGGCCGTCGCTTCCGGGGTCCCCGTGCCGCCAGTATACGTCTTGGACAAGGAGCCGACCATCAACGCCTTCGCTGCTGGGCACACCCCCGCCAATGCCGTCATCGGCGTGTCGCGCGGTGCGCTCGGCTACCTCAACCGCGACGAACTCCAGGGCATCATGGCCCACGAGTTCAGCCACATCCTCAACGGCGACATGCTGTTGAACGTCCGGCTGATCGGCTGGCTCTTCGGGATCCTGCTGCTGGCGGTTTTGGGCTTTTTCTCAATGCACGCGGGGAGAGAACTGAAGTGTAAAGGACCGGGCTTCTGGCTCTTGGTGTTTGGCGTGGGGCTCTACATTGTCGGCTACATCGGCGTGGTGTTCGCGTCGCTGATCAAGGCCATCATCTCGCGCCAGCGCGAGTACCTTGCCGACGCCTCGGCAGTCCAGTTTACGCGCCTTCCTAGCGGGATTGCCGGGGCCCTGAAGAAGATCGGCGGTCTGGAGCACCACGCCCGCATTCAGGATCCCCATGCCGAAGAGTGCAGCCACCTGTTTTTCGGCAACGCGGTTGAAGGCAGCATGTTCAACCTCTTCTCCACGCATCCCCCGCTGGTGAAGCGAATCCGGCGGATCGATCCGAGCTTCGACGGGAGGTTCCCACGCGTGCAACCCCTGCCGACGCCGCAAGTCATCGCCGCCGTGCCAGCCCCGGCCGTGGCGCAAGAAGTCCCGGCTGCGGTGGAGAAAGGCCCGCGGACGCCGCAGCCAAAGGCTCTGCCTCTGGAGCCAGCCAGCGTGACGGGTCAAGTCGGGACGCCGGGCCCGGCCCAGATCGTCTTCGCCTCGGCGCTGTTGAACGCCATGCCGCAACCCGTGGGTGACGCCTCGCACGATCCCTATTCCGCGCGGGCCGTGGTCTATGCATTGCTGCTGAACCGCGAGAAGGAGATGCGCCAGAAGCAGCTTGCGGATCTCAAGTCGCGCGCCGAGGAGCTTTCGTATCGCGAGACGCTGCGCATGGCCGCCGAGGTCGACCAGCTCGCCGAAGAGGCCCGGCTGCCGCTCGTCGATGTCACGCTGCCGGCGCTGAAGAGTCTCTCGCGCGACCAGTATGCGGCGTTTCGCCAGAACGTCGAGGCCCTGGTGGCGGCCGACGGGAAGATGGACCTCTTTGAGTACATGGTCCACACGGTGCTCCTGAACAACCTCGACATCCACTTTGGGCGCACCAAGCCGCCGGCAATCCGGTATCGCTCCCTCACGTCGCTGATGGCGCCGCGGGTCAGGGTCCTTTCGACCTTGGCTTACGCGGGCCAGTTGGCGTCGAAGGAATCGCCGCCCGCCCAGATGCTGCGGGCCTTGGACGAAGCGCTCAGGGAACTGGCACACACCACGCCGCGGATAAAGCAGCGGGTACTCAGTGCGGCGGCCGCGTGCGTGATCAAGGACGGCAAGGTGACGGTCAGGGAGGGCGAGCTACTCCGCGCGGTTGCCGCCATGCTCGGCTGCCCCATGCCGCCGCTGGCGGCGTCGGTTGGCGCCGCTCTCTCGTCCGAGTCGTAGCCCGAGCACGATCATCGGCGAGGTCCGGGTGCGGACCGTCAGCGCCGCCTGAATGCCTGCCTTGCCAAGCCTCGGCTGCTCAGCCTGCAACGCAATGCGCCCTCGCGGCCCGTATCGCGCTTGGGCATTCGCCCTACCGTAGACCGGGCCGACACGACCCGGCTCTTTTCCCCCTCCGCCCTTCTCACTTTGCCCGTTGCACTTCCCACTTCGCACTTTTCACTCCCCTTCTCCGCCGCCACCCGCCACGCGCCACTCGCCACCCCTCACAGCCACACATCGCCGCTCCACGGGCCGTAAAACGCCAGCGTGTAGTCGATCGGATTGGCACCGTGCGCTGGCCGAGGATTGTCGCCAAGGATCCGCATTGCCCGGAGAGCCTCAAGAAGCGCACTCTCACCAACCTCTATAACGAGCGCCCGGCGTGGCTCGACCTGGCCCACAGGCGGCTCGACCAGTCCGTCTTCGCCGCCTACGGCTGGGACCTCGGCATCGGCGACGAGAAACTGCTGGAAAACCTCTTGGAGTTGAATCTCGCCCGGGCGGGAAAATAGTAGGCCGCACTTAGCGGAACGCGACGACACAAGCCGCGGCATCACGTTGCGCGCATGGTGCGACGGGCCGTTGCGGGTCTTGGGCAGAGAGCGGCTTTGCGGAGCGGAACTGCGGAAGGAGAGAAATCGGGGGCAGGCAGGAATGCCTGGCCTCCGGCTATCCGGGTAAAGGCGGCACTTCGGCCGCCTGCCACGGCCAGCCCAATCCGGCGGCCCAGCCGAGGACGATCGTCGCCACGACGTAGAAGCCGTAGAGCATGAAGGCGTTGTCGAAATCGAGGTCGAGGCACGCGTGGGCGGCCAGCGCGCCGATGACCACGAAGGGCGGCACCACCACAAACCACGTCCAAATCTCGTCCCCGACGCCGCCTTTCACCGCGAAGGTATAGACTCCCCAGAGCAGGGCGAAGACCGCGGCGAGGATTCCCGCGCGGAGGCGAAGCGGCCGGCCTCGATGGGGCTCAGACTCGTCGTCGCGCAGGAAAGCGTAGCAGCCGATAACCAACAGGGGCGACACCAGGAGCAAGCCGATGCCGCGGAGCAAGAGCGATGGCTTGAGGATGCTTTGGGCGAGATAAGCGACCAGCAGGACCGCCAGCCAGCCTCCGGCGATGGCCGTTGCCAGGCCGGCCCGCCACTTCATGTCCCGGTGCGCGATCGGCTTGATGATCAGGTGCTCGCCGCCGGAGCTCGCGACTTTGCTGACCGGCTCGGGGACCTGGACCTTGACTTCCTGCTCCGGGGTGGGGATGCGGATCGTCGCCTTGCAGTGGGGGCAGGGCCCCGTCCTGCCGGCAAACTGGTCGCTGACCTGAAACCGTTTCCGGCACCCGGGGCAAACGACTAGGATAGGCATCCGCTTAGTTTGGCATACCTGAGGGAAGTGTCAAGCGATTTGGAGCGCGGCTGACGGGTGGCGGCTGACGGCTGACGGGTGGCGGCTGACGGGTGGCGGCTGACGGGTGGCGGGTGACGGGTGGCGGGTGACGGGTGACGGGTGGCGGGGTGAACGGGGTGACGGGGTGACGGGGTGACGGGGTGACGGGGTGA